>JADGNT010000377.1 GCA_017883345.1 Candidatus Solibacter sp.
TCAGCATTCCCATGAGCGGCGTCCGTGTTGCTGCGTAGGCGTGCTAGAGAGAATAGCAGCTTGGGTAGGTTCGACGTGACAAAACCAGGCTTGGTGCCGCGAGATGTTAGCCGTTGCTTAGCTGACTCGTCCAGCTTTGTCGCTTCGAGATTCTTCGCCTTTTGTCCAAGGGTACCCTCATTCAGAAATGCGAGAGCTTGGATCGTCCCGAGCCCGCCAGCCAACTCGGATTCAACAGCCTTACAGAGTTGTAGTACGACATTTCCGAAGTTCGAACTAGGCTGATCTTCGACAAGCTTCACCTGCCGCGCCCACTCATTGAGGCAGGTCTGCGTGGACCCGGCAAGGCGATCACGATCTAGCCCGATCTCAGTGAGGAATCGATCGACGTGTTCCCGTCGCCAGCGCCGACGCTCTTCATCTGTGGCAGTCTGCATGTTACCTCGCTTCATAGTAGAGAGTCTCACCAGGCGAAAGCAATCCGGAGCGGTTGTCGATGACTCGCCTTTCACGTGGCCGTGTCACGCCCAAACAGCCGACTGTCACCGCCCCCGTTGCGGAAACCAAGCAGGTGTTCCGGCCCGCGGCATTCTCTTTACCCTCAAGAGCCTACCAGCCGGTCGTAATCTGAGTGGGTGCCGATCCAAACCCAGATCATCTTCTCGCCCGCTCGCCTGCCGAGGGCGCGATAGTGATCTCCGACGCGAATGCTGAAGCGATCTTCGCTTCCCTGCAAACGCCGGAAACGGAGCGAGGGATGATGAGGGTTCCGTCGCCATAGGTGATAATTCTTGACGGCGAGATTTTGAACTTCAGAAGGCAACGCCCGGAAGAGTTCCCAGAATCGCCGGGTGGCGATGGATTTCACTCTTGAGACGGCCATTCACGAAGATCGCCCTTCGCCGCTTCACTTTCAGCTTCGTCAAAAAGGAAATCGAGCTTGCCCGCGGAGGAGTCGGCATCCAACTGCTCGTCCCATCGCCTTTGTTCGCGTACGCGAAACCACTGGACGATGCGCCAGTAGTCTTTCGGGGGCAGGCCATCGATAGCAGCCTCAATCTCCTCAACTCGGCTCATGCTTGGAGTCTATCACCATCCCGTATTGGGTTTCATACTATGCCAGGTACCACCCACGCCGTTCACTCACCCGTCTGACGCCCGTACGCTAGATTTGCCCGTTTCGCACCCACAGCTCGCATTAAACTGAGCACGTTTCAGCATTCAGGGTCGATCACGTGGACCGCCTCTCCTGGACTCAGAAGTTGGATTTGCCGAACCAACTCTTCCAGCAGCCTTTCGTAGGAGGGCATCTGGTTATTGGCTGTTGTCAGCACGATAATCCCGAACGAGAACTGCTTGAGATCGTGCTCAAACTCGAAACCTTTATCGATCGTCAGGAAGACATCATAACGGCCTTCGATTCGCGGAATCAGAACGTGATCCTTTTGGCCCGCCCATCCCAAGTCTCTGACCGTATCGACGGAAGATCGCGGCAGGATAGATCGAACGCGTGGAGCCAAGCGAGGGTTGATGCACTCGTCGACTAGGATGCGACGCATTCCGTGACCAGATCTTGCGCCAGCTCAAGGTACCCCTCCACGAATTCCCTTGAGACGGTCGGGCACCCGGCCAAAAAATCGTCGATCGTGAAGCCACTCTTCAAATCATCCAGTAGAAGACGGACCGGAACACGAGTTCCGCGAAAGCAGGGAGTGCCGTGCATCAAATCCGGATCGACCGAGACGATCTCGTTGAGGCGTGCTCTCTTTGCCGTGCTCATTCCACTTCTACAATACCTTAGGGCCGAAAGCGGCCGCAAGAACGCCAATGGACGCTCGCGCGCCCCCTACACCGCCGCCATCGCCCGCCGCGGCTCGAACGTGTACCCGAAGCCGCGCACCGAGTGAATCAGGATCGGCGCCGCCGGATCCTGTTCCACCTTCTGCCGCAAGCGCAGTACGTAGACGTCCACCGCCCGGTCCGTAATCGCGCGATCCTGCCCCCACACCGCATTCAGCAGTTGTTCGCGGCTGAATACCACACCCGGCCGATTCATCATAAACTCCAGCAGGCGGAATTCGGTGGCCGTCAACTGGAGCGGGGTCCCGTTGAGCCGCACCTGGCAGCTCGTGCGGTCCAGCTCCACGCCGCCCGCCTCCAGAATGCGCGCCGGGGTGGCCTGATTGCGAAATTGCAATTTGATGCGCGCGATCAATTCGCGCACGAAGAACGGCTTCACCACGTAATCGTTGGCGCCCAGTTCCAGCCCCACGATGCGGTCCGTTTCGCTCGCCCGCGCGGTCAGAAAAATCACTGGAATGGCGGCCAGATCGGGATCCTTCCGGATGCCCTTGCAGATATCCAACCCATCCGAATCCGGCAGCATGATGTCGAGCAGAATCAGGTCCGGACGCTGTTGCCGGCACAATTCGATGGCGCCCTTTCCGGTGTGCTGCCCCGACAACGAGAAACCCTCCTTTTCCAGGTTGTACTTCAACAGGGAAAAGAGGTCCGTGTCGTCTTCGATGAGTAGGATCTTTTTCATGGTGTCACCGTCACCATACCTCCGCGCATGTTACGGCGCGGTTAAGAGGCGGTGAATTCGGGATTAAGTCTACCCTGCCACAGCGTGGCCCGATTCACCGGCAGCGTGAATGCGAACGTGGACCCCTCGTGAACACGGCTTTCCACCCGCGTGGCGCCATTGTGGGCCGCCACGAGGTGCTTGACGATCGAGAGGCCCAGACCCGTCCCCCCCAGCTCGCGCGAGCGCGCCTTATCCACGCGGTAGAAGCGTTCGAACAGGCGCGGCAGGTCTTCCTCGGGAATCCCGACCCCGGTATCGCGCACGAAAAACTCCACCATCGAGCCTTGCGCCAGAGCGCCCACCGAAATCCGCCCGCCCTCGGGGGTGTACTTGATGGCATTCTCCATCAGGTTGCTGAGAATCTGCGAAACCGCCTCGCTGTCGCAGCACACCACAGCACTCTCCGGCGCGCGTTCCTCCAACAGTTGAATCCGGTTTTTCTGCGCAATCGGCCGCATCATTTCGAAGGCGTCGTGAATCAGCGCGTTGGCGAAATGGGTTTCGAATTCGAATTTCTGCCGTTTCTGTTCCACCCGCGAAAGCGTCAGCAGATCCTCGGTCAGGCGCGCCAACCGCTCGGCATTGTGACGAATAATGCTCAGGAAGCGCATGTTGTAGTCCGCGTCCGCGATCGCCCCATCGATGAGCGTCTCGGTGTACCCCTGAATCGAGGCCAGCGGCGTGCGCAATTCGTGCGATACGTTGATCACAAAATCCTTGCGGACGCGTTCCAGTTTTTCCAGTTCGGCGTGCTCGTGCTGCAACTGCGCCACGGCCTGTTCCAGGTTTCCGGCGGTTTCGTTGAGCGTCTGCGCCAATTGCCCGAACTCGCTCGAATCGGTCTCCGGCAGCCGCGCCCGGAAGTTGCCCCGCGCCAGTTCGCCGGCGTGCGCCATGATGGTGGCAAAGCGCCGCGAAATATAACGCGCCACTACCGCCGCAATCAGAATCGCCGGCAGAAACGCCAACGCCGTGCTCACCAGGATCTTGCCGCGGATCTGGCTCACCTGCCGGTTGATCTCCGCCAGCGGGAAAGCGACCCGGATGGCGCTCCGTCCGCCCGCTACCGGCACAGCCACGTACAGAAATGACACACCGATGGTGGCACTCTGCCGTATGGCCCACCCCGATCCGCCGCGAAATGCTTGCACCAACTCCGGCCGGGTCCGGTGATTTTCCATACTGGCGGCGTCCGCCTCCGAATCTACCAGCACCTTGCCATCGGCGCGCACCACCGTGATCCGCCCGCCCGCCGCCAGCGCCATGCGCCGCACGCGCTCGGCGTCCAGGGTTTCCGGGGTCTCAAGAGCCAGCGCCAGCATGCGCCCCTTGTCCGCCAGTTGCCGGGTCAGGTTCTGTATGTAGTTGTCCTTGGCCACATTGGTGGCGAAGTAATCCACCGTCACCAACGCCAGCAACAGGAGGCAAAAAACCCCGGCGATCAACTTCAGGAATATTTTGCCGGTCATACGGCTTCTTCGAAACGATAGCCGAAACCGCGCACCGTGGTCAGGTAGCGAGGGTTGTCGGGCTGCTCTTCGATCTGCTCCCGCAGGCGGCGCACATGCACGTCCACCGTGCGCGGCGTGACGTTGCGCGACTCGCCCCACACCGCTGCCAGAAGCTGATCCCGGCTGTGGGCGCGCCCCGGATGCGTCAGAAAGTACTCCAGCAGGTTGAACTCGGTGGCGGTCAGCGAGATCTCGCGCTCTCCCAGGAACACGCGCCGCGCCGTGCGATCCAACCGGAACGGGCCGATCTCCGGCGACGGCGGTTCCGCATCCATCTCCTCGCGGCGCAGATGCGCCTTCACGCGCGCGATCAGTTCGCGCGGGCTGAAGGGCTTGGTCATGTAGTCGTCGCCGCCGATTTCCAGTCCTAGTACCCGGTCCACTTCGTCCGACCGCGCCGTCAGGAACAGCACCGGCGTGCGCGCCAGCACCGCCGATTGCCGGATCTGCCGGCACAGCTCAAAACCATCCACATCGGGCAGCATGACATCCAGCAGAATCAGATCGGGTTTGGCCTGCTCCAGCGAGCGCAGCGTGCCTTTCGTTCCCCCCAGAATCTGCGCCTCATACCCATGGCGTCCCAGGTTGTATTCGATCAGCGCAGCCAGTTCGGCTTCATCCTCCACTATGGCGACTTTTTTCGGCATGGGACGTGCTTAGGTACCAGGGTTAGTACTTCCCATTGTAGCGTTGCCTGGGGGGCAGTTTGCTAGACTTAGGGTGTGCAGGAGTGAGCTATTTCCCTTAAATTATTGCAGTTAGGTTGTCTTTTGTTCATCTTGCGAAGTCCTGGCTTGAGCGCCTGCCGGGATTGCGCCCAATCCGGTCTCGGCGGCCCTGGCGAGAATCGCTTTACGCCTTACGATGCGCTGTGCTCTGGCGCCGCCTGCCGCGATGCCGGATTTCCGCAGGTCTTCGTCAACGCCAGTAATCTCACCCTCTTCGTCCGCGTCACCGATCTCGCCTTCGGCGCGCCCACGCCCACGCTTACCCTGGAACACTCGTTCAATATGGACGACACCCGCGGCGGAATGCTGGGCATCGGCTGGTCGTTCAGTTTGGGCGACACTCTGACCACCGATCCCGACGGCACGCTGGTTCTGCGCCGCGGATCGGGACGCACCGACCGTTTCGCCACCGCGGCCGGATCCGCCGTGCTGTTCCCCGTCACCAGCACCACCGATTCGCTTTCCCGCGCCGCCGACGGCACCTACACCCTGCGCGCCGCCGCCTCCACCACCACGCGTCTCTTCAGCAGCGATGGGAAACTGCTTTCCATCCAGGATGGCGCCGCCGTGCGCGTCTCCCTGGACTATGATTCCGCCGGACACCTCAGTGCCGCCCACTACCGCGGCAAGTTGATCGGCTTCGCCACCGACACCGCCGGCCGCATCGCTTCCATCAAGGACGCCGCCGGCCGCTCGGTGAGCTTTACCTACACCGCCGATGGCCGCCTCGCGCAGCAGACCAACGCCGATGGCGGCGCTACCGCTTATCAGTACGATGCCTCGGGCAACCTCGCCTCCATCGCCTGGAGCGGCGGCAAGACCGCCATCGCCTACACCGGCGACCCCGGCTTTCTCAGCGTGGCCAGT
>JADGNT010000013.1 GCA_017883345.1 Candidatus Solibacter sp.
AGTTATTGCGGCGGAACTGCAGCCGCTGCCGGTCGGTGAGATTCATGTCGACCGCCAGCGTGTCCTTGCGCTGATCCTGCGGATGGAGCGCAGTCACGTAGTAGTTGCTGGTTCCTCCGGCGGCGCCGACGGGAATGTCGGCCTTGGGATATGCCTTCAGGATGCCCAGGCCATTGGGACTTTGAAGCCCCACGGGGATGAGGTTGCCCGGAATCGGAACCTTCGTGTTCGGGTCCACAAGCTGTACCACCTTACCCAGAATGTTCACCGGGTTGTTGGTCAGCAACTCGCTGAAGTCTCCCGTGCGCATCTTGGCGGACGGCACGGTCCAGGTGGCGGAGTCGTAGAAACGGTACTTCACCCACTCCTGGCCCCAATACCAGAAGAACTTCGATTTGTCCTTGTTGAACTTTCCAGGAATATAGAAAGGACCGCCGGCGTTGTATCCGTACTGGTTGTAGCGGAACGGCAGCACCGTGCTGTTCGGCAGCAAGCCCGGTATGTCGGGTGTGTGGTTGCGCGTCCAGGTGTTCGCATTGAAAGCATCGTTGCGGACATACTCGTAGGCGTTGCCGTGGAACTGCTGTCCGCCGGAACGCGTGACGATGCGGATCTGGGCGCCGGAAGTGCGTCCGTATTCGGCCGCATAGGCCGCAGTCAGAATCTGTACTTCCTGGGTGGAATCGACGTCGGCAGCGCCGATGGCCGAGCCGTTGGCGCGCGTACGCACTGCCGGAGCGCCGTCGTAGGTGGTCAGGTTTTCCTGAGTGCGCGAACCATTGAAATTCGAAGGCCCCTGGCTCATTCCAAAAGAGAGGCCGGCAGCGTTGGTGGGGCGCGCGCCGGGCGCGAGCGCTGCGAGACCGACCGGGTTGCGGCCGTTCAACTCCAGCAAGTCGATTTGCTGACGTGTAACCAGAGCCTGGCTAGTTGCGGATTCCGTCTGCAAAGCCTGGGCCGAGGCCGCAACCTCGACAGTTTCAGTCGCTGCGCCGACCACCAGGGCGGCGTCTACCGCCAGTGCCCCGCTGGGGTCAAGCTTGTTGCGCGTGGCCTCGTACTTCTTGAAGCCAGCCGCTTCGGCGGTGATTGTATACAAGCCCGCCGGAATGTTCGTGACCACGTAATAGCCGGATTCGTTGGTGTTGGTGCGGCGCTCGGTCCCTGTGGCTTCATTCTTGACGCTCACTTGGGCCTTTGGCACGACGGCGCCAGAAGGATCTTTCACAAACCCCGAAATCGAACCCAAATCCGATTGCGCGAACGCGAGACTCGTGCAAACCATTAAAACTAGTGCGAGCGCCAAGGCTCGCATGGAACATACACGGTTCATACTTTTTTCTCCTCTTTGTATTGAGAACTAACCTTTGACCCTTGTGCCCGCCGGAACGTAGACCGCTCCGGATTTCCTTTGCGACGATATGCGGCGATGTCTCCTTGTTGCTTTATTTGACGCCCCTGGTGGCTGCACACGTGTGCAAGATATTTCAAACTACACCGGGAAACCGTGGGTGTCAAGGGGAAAAAACAGGGGGATCTCAACAGCCGGGCGTCACGACGTAGCGGACCCGGGCGCATCCGGTATAAACTTTCACTCATGAAGTCTCGACCCATGCATCCTTTGGTGTTCATCGCCGCCGCAGCCCTGTCCGCCTGGACCCTGGCCGCCCAAACACTGCCGAATATTACCACACCCAAGGAGGCGCTTGGATTTAACATCGGTGACGATTATCAGGTCGCCAACTACACCCAGTTGGAAACTTACTGGAAAAAGCTGGCGGCGGAAAGCCCGCGCATGAAGCTGGAGAGCATCGGCAAGACCGAGGAAGGCCGCGACCAGTGGATGGCCGTCATCACCTCGCCCGACAATATGAAGAAGCTCGCGCGCTACAAGGAAATCGCCGGCAAGCTGGCGCATGCCGAAGGCGTCAGCGAGCCGGAGGCGCGCGCCCTCGCCAAGGAAGGCAAGGCCATCGTGTGGATCGATGGCGGACTGCACGCCTCTGAAACCGTGGGCTCGCAGCAGCTCATGGAGTGGGTCTACCAGATGGTGAGCCGCACCGACGAAGAGACCATGCGCTTCCTCAACGACGTCATCGTGCTCAACGTCCAGGCCAACCCCGACGGACAGGAACTCGTCGCCAACTGGTACATGCGCGAAAAGGACCCGCTCAAGCGCAGCATGAACGGCCTGCCCCGCCTCTACGCCAAATACGTCGGCCACGACGACAATCGCGATTTTTACATGTCTAACATGAAGGAATCCACCAACATGAACCGCCAACTGTTCATCGAGTGGTTCCCCGAGATCATGTACAACCACCACCAGACCGGCCCCGCCGGCGCCGTGGTCTTCATCCCGCCCTTCCGCGATCCGTTCAACTACAACTTCGATCCCCTGGTGCCCCTGGGTATCGAAATGGTCGGCACCGCCATGCACAGCCGCCTGGTAGCCGAGGGCAAGGGCGGCAGCGCCATGCGCACCGGCGCGAATTACTCCACCTGGTGGAACGGCGGCTTGCGCACCGTCACCTATTTCCACAACATGATCGGCATCCTCACCGAGATCATCGGCAATCCCACCCCCACGCGGATCCCCTTGGTCGCCGACAAGCAACTGCCGCAGGGCGATTGGCCCATGCCGGTGGTTCCGGGCGAGTGGCATTACCGCCAGTCGATCGACTATGAGATGACGCAGAACCGCGCCATCATGGACCTGGCCTCGCGCTACCGCGAAACCTGGCTGTTCAACATCTGGCGGATGGGAACCAACTCCATCCGGAACGGCAGCACCGATCACTGGACCGTGACGCCCAAGCGCATCGCGGCTCTGGAAGCGGCGGCGGTGTTGGCTGCCCCGGCGACGGCCGGCGGCGCCGGACGCGGCGGCCGTGGTGGACGCGGCGGCGCGGCGGCGGCGCCTGCAGCGGCTCCAACCACAACCCAGGCGGGCGGCGACGTCCCGGCCGGAGGCGGCACCTTCGGCGGCTTCGCCCGCTCGATTCCCGCCGAGTTGTACGACACGGTTCTGCACGATCCCAAACTGCGCGATCCGCGCGGCTACATCATTCCCTCCGGCCAGGCCGACTTTGCCACCGCCACCGAATTTGTCAACGCTCTGTTGAAAAACGGCATCGCCATCCAGCGCGCGACCTCCGCCTTCCAGGTGGCCGGCAAGAGCTATCCCGCGGGTTCGTATGTGGTCAAGGCCGCACAGGCTTTCCGCCCCCACGTGATGGACATGTTCGAGCCGCAGGACCATCCCAACGATTTCGCTTACCCCGGCGGCCCGCCCAAGCGCCCTTACGACATCACCGGCTGGACGCTCGCCATGCAGATGGGCGTGCAGTTCGATCGCGTGATGGAGAGCTTCGACGGCCCCTTCACCAAGATCAACGGCCTCGTGCCGCCTCCCGCCATGTCCGTCGTGGGACCCTCCAACCCCGCGGGCTACCTGATCAGCCACCGCATCAACAACTCGTTCGTGCTGATCAACCGCCTGATGAAGGCCAACGCCGGCGTCTACTGGCTGAAGTCGGCCGGCGCGGCGGATGGCGAAGACCTCGGCACCGGCGCCATCTGGGTTCCGGCATCCGCCGCCGCCCGCCCCGTGCTCGAAAAGAGCGCGCACGATCTCGGCGTGACCGTCCACGCGGTGGCCAAAGCGCCCACCGGCGATGCCCTGAAGCTCAAGCCCATCCGCATCGGCCTCTACGATCAGTACGGCGGATCCATGCCCTCCGGCTGGACGCGCTGGCTTTTCGAGCAGTACGAATTCCCCTTCGAAGTGGTCTACCCCGCGGCCCTCGACGCGGGCGATCTCAAGAGTAAGTTCGATGTGATCGTCTTCACCGACGGCGCGATTCGGCGCGGCGCCGCGGGTGGCCGCGGTGGCGGCGGCGGCTTCGGCGCGCCCGATCCGGCCACCATCCCAGCCGAGTACCAGAGCATGCTGGGCCGTATCTCCGACGACAAGACCATGCCCCAGCTCAAGAAGTTCGTCGAGAGCGGCGGCAGCATCGTGACCATCGGCAGTTCCACCAGCATCGCCGAGGTCTTCGGCATCCCGGTGAAAAATCACCTCGTCGAAAAAGGTCCCGACGGCAAGGACCGCGCCCTACCGGGTGAGAAGTTCTACATCCCGGGTTCGCTGCTCAAGGCCCACCTCGATAACACCAATCCGCTGGCCTACGGCATGCCCGGCGAAGTGGACGTGTTCTACGACAACAGCCCGGTATTCCGCATGGAGCCTACCGCGGCCCTGAAGAAGACCAACGCCGTCGGCTGGTTCAGCGGCGCCGAACCGCTGGACAGCGGCTGGGCCTGGGGGCAGCAATACCTCGAGGGCGGCACCGTCTTCGCCGAAGCGTCCGTGGGCGAAGGCAAGGTCTTCCTGCTCGGTCCGGAAGTCAATTTCCGCGACCAGCCGCACGCCACCTTCAAGCTGCTCTTTAACGGCCTGTACTCCGGCTCCGCGAAGCCCGCCGCGTTGAACTAACTCCGCGTACCACCCGGCGGAAGGGCGAGTCCCGCTCCTTCCGCCGGCTGTTATTGCTTCTCTCCGGAAACCGCCCGCCATCGCCCGAAGGCAACCACCCTCCGCTGTCTCCGCGCTTGTTCTCTCCTTGACTTCGTCGGTTCTCCGCGTCTTCCTCCGCGTCTCCGCGTCTCCGCGTCAAATCAACCCCTCCCTGCTTCACGCCTGTGCCAACCTAAGAGTATGAGCTTTCGACTGGCCGTCACCTACCAGCCTCGCGGCGATCAGGAGAACGCCATCGCGGAACTCACGCGCGGCGTTCGCGAAGGGGAGCAGCACCAGGTCCTGCTCGGCGTCACCGGGAGCGGCAAGACCTTCACCATGGCCAAGGTCATCGAGGCGGTCAACCGCCCGGCCCTCATCCTGGCGCACAACAAGACGCTCGCCGCCCAGCTCTACCACGAGTTCAAGACCTTCTTCCCCGACGCCGCCGTGGAGTACTTCGTCAGCTACTACGATTATTACCAGCCCGAAGCCTACATCCCCTCCAGCGACGTCTACATCGAAAAAGACGCCACCGTCAACGACGAGTTGGACAAGCTGCGCCTCGCCGCCACCAAGAGCCTCTTCGAGCGCCGCGATTGCGTGATCGTCTCCAGCGTCAGTTGCATCTACGGCCTGGGGTCCCCCGAGGCCTACTACGGCATGCTGCTCATGCTGGAAAAAGGTCAGCATATTTCGCGCAATCAGATTGTCACCCGCCTGGTGGAGATCCTCTACGACCGCAACGACACCGATTTCCGCCGCGGCACCTTCCGCGTGCGCGGCGACGTGATCGAGGTCTTCCCCACCTACGACGACGATGCCTACCGCATCGAACTCTGGGGCGATGAGGTCGAGAACCTCTCCCAGATCGACCCCCTCCTCGGCCAGGTCAAGCAGACCTACCAGCGCCTGCCGATCTATCCCAAGACCCACTACGTCATGTCGGCCGCCACCAAGGAGGCTGCCATGAACAGCATCCGAAATGAGTTGGAGTGGTGGCACAAGGAGCTGCAGAAACAGGGCAAACTCATCGAGGCGCAGCGCCTCTTTCAGCGCACCATGTTCGATCTCGAAATGATGAAGGAGATCGGCTACTGCCACGGCATCGAGAACTACTCCCGCCACTTCTCCGGCCGCCTGCCCGGCGAAGCGCCGCCCACCCTACTCGATTACCTGCCCCACGATGCCCTCATGTTTCTCGATGAAAGCCACCAGACCGTCCCTCAACTGCACGGCATGTACCATGGCGACCGGTCCCGCAAGGAGGTGCTGGTGGCTCACGGTTTCCGCATGCCGAGCGCGCTCGATAACCGGCCCCTGACCTTCGAGGAATTCGAACACCGCGTCAACCAACTGGTCTACGTCTCCGCCACGCCGGGCCCCTACGAACTCACCAAAACGGCCGGCGTGGTGGTGGAGCAGATCATCCGCCCCACCGGCCTGCTGGACCCCACCGTGGAGATCCGCCCCGTCAAGGGACAGGTGGACGATCTGCTCGGCCAGATCCATAAGCGCGTGGAGAACAATCAGCGCGTGCTCGTCACCACCCTCACCAAGCGCATGGCCGAAGACCTGGCGGAGTATTATTCCGAGGTCGGCGTGCGCTGCCGCTACCTGCACTCGGAAATTACCACCCTGGACCGCATACGCATCCTGCGCGACCTGCGGCGCGGCGAGTTCGACGTGCTGATCGGCATCAACCTGCTGCGCGAAGGCCTCGACCTGCCGGAGGTCTCGCTCGTCGCCATTCTCGATGCCGATAAGGAAGGCTTCCTGCGTTCCTGGGGCGCGCTGCTGCAAACCATGGGGCGCGCCGCGCGCCACGTGGAGGGGCACGCCATCCTCTATGCCGACGTCATGACGGACAGTATGCGCAAGGCGCTGTCGGAAACCGCGCGCCGCCGCCAGACGCAACTGGAATACAACGAGCGCAATCACATCACGCCGCAATCCATCGTCAAGCCCATCGATATGAGCCTGGTGGCCGTGGCCGAGGGCGACTACGTCACCGTGCCGCTCGAAGTGGACGAAGAGGTCGACAACCTGACGCCCGAACAGCGCCTCCGCTTCATCGCCGAACTCGAGGAGCGCATGCGCGAAGCCGCCCGCAAGTTCGAGTTTGAAAAAGCCGCCCAATTGCGCGACCGCGTCAAGGCCCTCAAGCTGCCGGCATAAGTTGCTCATGACGCCTGCGCCGACCGGTGAAGATCCCGGCTCCGCGCCGATTCGATGACATCCCCATGGCCCTGACGGGCCGCAATGCGGCTGCCGGCGCTCGATCGTCACTACCCGCTTGCCGGCACCCTGCTATGCTGTCTCGTTAGTCCGAAGAAGGAGGATTCGCTGGCATGTTGATTGAACAGCAGATTACCGAACGGCGGGAACGGGCGGCGGGCGCGATCGCCAAGATCCTGAAACGGCCCAGTGGAGAGCCGTACGGCGACTATAGCGTGAAGTCCGCCAGCGGAAAAACCTACCGGCTGGCCATGCGCGGGCCGGGGCTATTCGAAAACTACTGTTCGTGTCCGGACTTCCGCGTCAATACTTTGGGGACGTGTAAGCACATCGAAGCGCTTCTTCTGCGGCTTCGGCGGCGCCACGGCGCCGCGCTCGAGCGAAAGGGCTATGCGCGCACCCGCTCTTCCATCTCGCTGCAATATGGAGAAACCATTGAGATCCGGTTGCGAATGCCAGCTTCGCCGCCGCCGGCTCTGCGGGCCATCGCGGAAGAGTACTTCGATTCAGCCGGATTGTTGCGCCGCGAACACCTCCGCGGCTTTCATCGGGTGCTGGAGGTGTTTCGCAATGCCGATCAGGATGCGGTGATCTACAGCGACGTTCTCGAATATGTAGATCGCGAAAACGAGATTTCCGAAGGACTGGAGTGGGAACGGCAACTCCTGGCAAAACTTCGCCGTGGACAAGACCCGCTGAATGGCGTGCTCAAGACCAAACTGCTGCCCTACCAGACGCAGGGCGCCATTTTTGCCGCCGCCCGAGGCCGAGTGGTCCTGGCCGACGACATGGGTTTGGGCAAGACGGTGCAAGCCTTGGCTGCGGCGGAACTGCTGCGGCGCCGCCGGGGCATTGCGCGCGTGCTGGTGGTGGCCCCGGCTTCGGTGAAGTATCAGTGGAAAACGGAAATCGAAAAGTTCTCGGACTTTTCGGCGCAGGTCATCGAAGGATTGCTGCCGCGGCGTCAGGAGTTGTATGCGTCACCCCAGTTCTTCAACCTTACCAGCTACGAACTGGTCCTCAAAGACGTGCGCTATATGCATGAGATGGCGCCCGACCTGATCATCCTGGATGAAGCGCAACGCATCCGGAATTGGACCACCGCCACAGCCCGCACCGTGAAACAACTGAAAAGCCGCTATGCCTTCGTGCTATCCGGAACACCGCTCGAGAACAAGTTGGAAGAGCTGTTTTCGGTGGTGGAATTCATCGACGGCCGCCGCCTCGGCCCGGCGTTCCGCTTCCTGCATGAGCACCGCACGGAGGATGAAAAAGGAACCCTGATCGGTTATCGCGGGCTGGACCGCATTCACGAACAACTGTCGCCGGTCCTGCTGCGGCGCACGCGAGGAGAGGTACTGAAGGACCTGCCGCACCGCACGGACCAGATTCTCCACGTATCGCTGACCCCGCAGCAGGCGGAACCCTATTGGGAACAAAACGACATTCTGGCCACCCTGATGCGCAAATGGGAACGGCAAGGCTGGCTCTCCGAGATCGACCAAAAACGTATTCTGTGCTGCCTGCAGAATATGCGCATGCTCTGCAATTCCACGTTTCTCTTCGACAAGCAAACCAACCATTCGCCCAAACTCGCCGAGTTTCGCGAGATCGTCCGCGAGCTGGTGATTGAAGAGGGCCGCAAGGTGGTGGTGTTCAGCGAGTACGAGCGCATGACCCACCTGGCCGGCGAAGAACTCAAAAAGCTGGGGCTCGGATTCGTCTCTCTGCACGGCGGAGTGCCCTCGCGAAATCGGGGCGCCCTGATGGAGAAATTCCGGCACGATGCCGAGTGCAAGGTATTTCTCTCGACCGACGCCGGCGGCGTGGGACTGAATCTTCAGACGGCTTCGGCGGTGATCAATTTTGAGCCGCCTTGGAACCCGGCGCGCCTGGAGCAGCGCATCGGCCGGGTGCACCGGATGGGACAGGCGCATCCAGTCCACGTAGTTCACCTGCTGACCAAAGATAGTATCGAAGAGCGTGTGTGGGAAACGCTGAAACTGAAGAAATCCCTCTTCGCGGGCGTGTTTGACTCACCAACCGGCGAGGTCAGCTTCGCGGCGCTGGGACGAAAGAGTGTCCTCCAGACGATGAAAGAGATCTTTGCCAATCAACCCGGCCGTCCGAAACCTATCATCGACCAAGCCCCGCCCAAGGCCGTTCCCGCACGGTCCGCCGCGGTGCCCACGCCTGCCGCGCCGCCTCAGCCCGTCGTGCCCACGCCTGCCGCGCCGCCCCAGCCCGTCGTGCCCACGCCTGCCGCGCCGCCCCAGCCCGTCGGGACCGGGCCCGCGGCGCAAGCGCACGGCTTTGAACAGACCGCGGGTGGGTTGATCGAAACCGGATTGCGCTTCCTCGAATCGCTGGCCGCGATTGTGCAGAGTGCCCCGGCCGGCGCGGCGGCGGAACAGCCCATCGGACAACGCCTGTCGAGCCTGGTATCGCACGATCAAAACACCGGACGGAAGACGCTTTCGATTCCGCTCCCGCAATCGATCGACGAGGATCGCCTCGCGCGCGCCATCGCTGGCGTGCTGAGCGCCTTTGGCCGCTCGGCTTAGGGACCACGCAAAAATAACTTCGCATTTGGCTACTTGCCTCCGTGGCGCAGGCACTCGTGCCTGCCGCGTCCCGACTCATCGGGACGCCTGGCGCACGTGCACGAAACCGCGTCCCGAAGAGTCGGGACGCCGCAGACTGAGAGTCCGCGCCACGATTCAGCAAGGGACCACGCCGGGCGGTAAGCTGATCTTATGGTGGGACGCGAATGACGGCCGGGTTGTCGCCCAGGGGGATTCTCGTGCCGTGCCTTCTGTTGGCATTAGCGGCGGACGCGTCGGATGGCGTGGAAGCCCGCAAGAGCCAGGCTCCAGCGGCCATCACGATCGATTATCCGGAGGAAGGATCGATTTTCCCGCCTGAGATCACGCCCCCGACGTTCCTTTGGCGCGATGGCGGGAAAAGCGCCGTCTTCTGGCGGATCGACGTCTCGTTCGGCGATGGCCCGGCCACGCTTCACGCGACGTCCAGGGGCGAGCGCTTGCGCATTGGCAGGATCGATCCGGATTGCGTCGCCGACACCAACCAGCCGCCCAAGCTCACGCCCCAACTGGCGGCGGCGCATTCCTGGACGCCCGACCTGGTAACGTGGCAAGCCATCAAGCGGCATTCGGTCGCGAGCGCCGCCACGGTGACCATCACCGGCTTTCGTGGTGACGCCCCGGAGCAGGCCGTCTCCCGTGGAAAGGTCGCCATGCGCACTTCAAAGGACGCGGTAGGCGCGCCCATCTTCTATCGCGACGTGCCGCTGATGCCCTCGGAGCTGGAAAAAGGCGTGATCAAACCGCTGGCCGCGGAGGCCATCCCGCTGGTCGCCTGGAGAGTTCGCAACGTGGGCGAAGTCCGCAGCCGGGTGGTGATGGACAACCTGCCGCTGTGCGCCAATTGCCATTCCTTCTCCTCAGACGGCAAGACGATGGGGATGGATCTGGATGGCCTGCAGGGTAACCGGGGGATGTACATCCTGGCGCCGGTTGCGCCCGAGATGGCAATCCGCCAGCAGGACTTGATTCAGTGGAGTTCGCCGGAAGGCAAGCTGAAGGGCAACGTCCGGGTTGGCTTCATGTCGCAGGTCTCCCCGGACGGGCAGTACGTGGTCACCACGGTCAACCCGGCCTCGATGGCTGCCACTTCGCAAGAGCCCCCCAGCAACTATTACGTGGCCAATTTCAAGGACTACCGGTTCCTCCAGGTGTTCTATCCTACCCGCGGGATTCTGAGCTGGTACAGCCGCCAAACGGGAGTGCTGCAGCCCCTGCCCGGCGCCGATGACCCGCAATATGTGCAGATGGGCGCCGTGTGGGCCCCCGGCGGAGAGTACCTGGTATTTGCCCGCGCCCAGGCCACGGACCCCAATCCGCCGGGTGTGCCGCTGGCGCAATTCGCCAACGACCCGAACGAGCTCCAGCTCAAGTACGACCTCTACCGGGTTGCGTTCCACAACGGCCAGGGAGGCACAGCGGAGCCGATCCCCGGCGCGTCGCGCAACGGCATGAGCAACACGTTCCCCAAGGTGTCGCCCGACGGACGATGGATCGTGTTCGTCGAATGCCGGAATGGGCAGCTCATGCGTCCCGACAGCCAGTTGTACATTGTGCCCGCGGGGGGCGGGCGGGCGCGGCGTATGCGGTGCAACACACCCCGCATGAATTCGTGGCACAGCTTTTCGCCCAATAGCCGCTGGCTGGTGTTTTCGTCAAAAAGCAGGTCGCCCTACACACAAATGTATCTCACGCACATCGACCCGGACGGCAACGACAGCCCACCCATTCTGATCCAAAACGCAACCGCGGCCAACCGCGCGGTGAATATTCCGGAGTTTGTGAACATTGCGCCGGATGGCTTGCGGCAAATCGGCGGGCCCGTGGTCGATTATTACCGCCTGTTCAACAGCGCGGCATACCTGCAGAGGACGAGATCGTACGAGGCGTCCGCCGCGAAATGGAGGAGAGTCCTGGAACTGAGCCCCGATGACGAAACCGCCCACCGCAACCTGGGAACCGTGCTGCTCATGACCGGCCACCGGGAAGAATCCGCGGCGCATTTCCGGAAAGCGTCCGAGATCAAGCTCCGCGCGGCCCTGGAGGCCGATCCCACGTCCGCCCGGGGATTCAACGATCTCGGCGTGCTGCTGGTGCAGACGGGGCGCCTGGAGGAAGCCGTGGCGCAATTCGAGAGAGCGGCCGGACTGAAGCCGGATTTCGCCGCGGCGCACGCCAACCTCGGCGGCGCGCTGGCCAAGGTTGGGAGGCTGGACGAGGCGCTCATTCAATTGCGCAAAGCGCTGGAGTCGGACGCCGGGTACGCGCCCGCGCACTACTATCTGGGGTTGGTTTTGAGCCAGCGGGGGGATGCGCCGGGAGCCATCCGGGAATGGCGGAGCGCGCTCGAGCTCGACCCGAAATATGCCGAAGCCCACGATAGCCTGGGGGCCGCGCTTTATGCCCAAGGGCGGACCGCGGAGGCCCTGGCACACTGGCGCGACGCTATCCAACTGCAACCCAACGACGCACTAGCCTTGCGGCGGGCGGCCTGGGTACTGGCGACCTCGCCCGATGCCACAATCCGCCACGGCGGCGAGGCGCTGGCGTTCGCCGTACGAGCGGTTGAGATCTCCGGCGGAAACGACGCGCGGCTGCTCGACACGCTCGCGGCGGCGTACGCCGAGAAGGGGCAGTTCGCCAACGCGGCACTGACGGCGCGCAGGGCTCAGGCACGTGCTACCGAAGAGAACCAGCCCGCGCTGGCGGACGACATCGGGATCCGGATCAAGTTGTACGAAGCGGAGCAGCCGTTTCGCGAGCGGTGACCTTTGGGTTAACGCTGCCCCTTTTCCGTGATCTGGCGAAACACGCGGAGCAGGTTGCCGCCCAGGAATTTGCGGATCCGCTCTTCGGAGTAGCCGCGGCGCAGCATGGCGTCGGTAATCATCGGCAGATCGCGTATGTCGCGCATGCCGCGCGGCAACGGCGGACCACCATCGAAATCGCTGCCCAGGGCGACGTGGTCTTCGCCCACCAAGTCTATGGCGCGGCCAACCACGCCGACCCAGTCGTCCACGGTCATTCGAATATCCCGCGGAATCTCGGCGGGCAGCATGGGAAACTGCGGCCCGACGATTTTGTCGAGCTCGTCAATCGGAACCTGCGTACCGCGCCGCAAGATGTCGGTGGTGTCCCAGAACGCTTTGCCGGCATGCGCGGCGCCCCAGTCGAACGCCTTGCGGTTGTGGAACTCGTTGCCGAGTTGGAAGCCGATCACACCGCCCTTGGCCGCCAACTTCTTCAGCAGCGAGTCCGGCATATTGCGGGGAATGTCATTGACGGCGCGCAGTCCGTGATGGGTGGCCACCACCGGGCCGGCGCTCGCGTCGATGGCCGCCGAGATTGCCTCATCGGAAGCGTGCGACACGTCGATCACCATGCCGAGGCGGTTCATTTCGCGAATCACCGCGCGGCCGCGATCGTTCAACCCGTGCCATAACGGCCGCGAGCAGCAGGAGTCCGCATAGTTGCTGGTCCAGTTGTGCGCCGAAAGCTGGACCGAGCGCAGCCCCAGGCGGTACATCTGCCGGATCACGGCCGGGTCGCCGTCCAGATCGAAGCTGCCTTCGATGTCGAGGACGGCGGCGATCTTGCCGCTCGCGTGAATGCGTTCGATGTCCGAGGCGGTGCGGGCGATTTCGATGCTCTGGCTGTTGCGGCCGATCTGTTCGAGGGCGCAATCCAGCATGCGCAGCGCCTGTTTGGTTTCGAGGCGGGCGGGATAGTAGTCCTCGGTCACGAAGATGGAAAAGAAGAGCGCGCCGAGTCCGCCTTCTTTGGCGCGCGGCAGGTCGAACTGGCCGTCGGCCTTCCGCTGGCCGATGTCGCCGCCGTGATAGAACTCGCGATCCACGGCGTGAACGTGGCCATCGAAGACCAGCGCGCGGGCGTGCACTGCGCGGGCGCGTTCGGAAACGGCCGTGCCGTCCGGGGTCTGCGCGCCCAGCCAGACCGCGGCGGCCGCCAGACAAACCAATCCGCACGCCGCTGGCATATAATCGTAGCTACCCGGGAATCCTCCCATGAGCAGTCTGATGCGTCCAAAGCTCGCCGCCATTGTCACCGCCTATTTCAAATACTCGCACGCGCAACACATCGTCGACCGCCTGCTGGATGGTTACGGCTGGAACGGTACGCACCATTATCCTCCCATGGATCTGGTGTCGCTCTATGTCGATCAAACCGGCTCGAACGATCTGAGCCGCGAGCGCGCGTCGCGGCACTCCGGCATGAAAATCTATCCGACCATCGCGGAAGCCCTGACTGCCGGCGGAAGCAAACTGGCGGTGGATGGCGTGGTGATTGTGGGCGAGCACGGCAATTACCAGCGCAACGAAAAAGGGCAGACGAAATACCCGCGCTACGAGTTTTTCGAACAGGTGGTGAAGGTATTTCGCGATAGCGGACGTTCGGTGCCGGCCTTCAGCGATAAGCACCTCTCGTGGAATTGGGAGTGGGCGCGTAAGATGTACGACACCTCCCGCGAAATGGGGTTTTCGTTCATGGCCGGTTCCAGTCTGCCGGTGACATGGCGTACGCCCTCCGTCGAGATGCCCCTGGGAGCGCACATCGGCGAGGCGCTGTGCCTGTGCTACGGCGGCGTGGACAGCTACGACTTCCACGGTCTGGAAACCGTCCAGTGCATGGTGGAGCGGCGGCGCGGCGGGGAGACCGGGGTCGAGTGGATCCAGGCCTACCGCGGCGACAAATTCTGGGAGGCGCTACGCCAGGGCGTCTGGCCCAAGCCGCTGATGGATGCCGCACTTTGCCGCAGCCACACGCTGGTGCCGGCGCGGGCGGGCTTCAACCATGTTTTCCCGGCCGTTGAGGATATGCGGCGGCTGGTGAGAGATCCGGTAGCATATCGCTACCAGCACGCCGATGGCCTGAAGTGCACCGTGCTGCTGATGAACGGACTGGTTCGGGACTTCAACTTCGCGGCCTACGTGAACGGCCGGAGCGAACCGTGGTCCACCCAACTGTACCTGCCGATGCCGGATGGCCGGACCACACTCGCCGATTTCTTCAGCCCGCAGGTGAATCACTGCGAGACGATGTACCTCTCCGGCAAGGCGGCCTATCCGTTGGAACGGACGCTGCTCACCACCGGGCTGACCGCGGCCGGCGTGGAGAGTCTGTTCCGCGGGCAGACGCGTTACCTCACGCCGCATCTCGCCATCCGCTACCAACCCACCAAAGAGTCCACCTTCTGGAGAACATGACGATGCTGACGCGACGCAGCTTTCTTCAGACCACCACCCTGGCCGCCGCGGCCCCCGCGAGCCAACCGAAGCGCATCGCGATCGTCGCGACCGTATACCGCCTGCTCTCGCATGCCCAGCACATGGGCGACCGCTTCCTCGTCGGCTACCCATATGGCGGCGTCTGGCACAAACCCGACATGAAGGTGGTGTCGCTTTACGTGGACCAGAAGCCAGCGGGCGACCTGAGCGGCGACCGCGCCCGCGAATTCGGATTCCAGGTCTATCCCACCGTCGCCGAAGCCCTGCGCTGCGGCGGCAAGGAACTGGCTGTGGATGCGGTGCTGATCGTCGCCGAGCACGGCAATTACCCGCGCAACGAAAAGGGGCAAACGCTGTATCCGCGCTATGAGTTCTTCGAGCAATGCATCCAGGTATTCGAGCAGGGCGGCCGCGCGGTGCCCGTCTACAACGACAAGCACCTTTCCTACAGCTTCGAGAAGGCCAAAGCGATGGTGGACGCTTCGCGGCGCCTGCGGTTTCCGATGCTGGCCGGATCGTCCCTTCCGGTGACCTGGCGGCTGCCGGCGATCGACCTGCCGCTCGGCTGCAAGATCGAGGAAGCGTTGATGGTGGGTGAAGGCGGGAGCGACGCGATGGACTTTCACGCGCTGGAAGGCATGCAATGCATGGTGGAGCGGCGGAGCGGCGGCGAGACCGGCGTGAAGGCCGTGCAATTGCTGGAAGGCGACGCCGTCTGGAAGGCCGGCGATGAGGGCCGCTACTCGAAGGCATTGCTGACCTCGGCGCTCTCGCGCAGCGACACGCCGCTCGGGCTCACCGTAGAAGACGGCCGCACGCAAGACCTGGTGGCGTCGGGCCAGTTGCGGGTGCTGGCGAAGAATCCGGCGGCCTACTTCATTGAATATCGCGATGGTCTCAAGGCGGCCATGCTGATGCTCGACGGGGCCATCAAGGATTTCAATTTCGCGGCGCGCTTGAGCGGCGTCCAGCAGATCCAATCCACCCAGTTCCTGCTGACTCCGGAGCCGAACGTCACTTACTCCGCGTGTCTGATGCACAAGGTGGAGCAACTGATCGAAAGCGGAGCGGCGCCCTATCCCGTGGATCGCACGCTGCTGGTCAGCGGCATGCTGGAAAGCTGCCTGACGTCGAAACTCCAGGACCATCTACGGCTGGAGACGCCGCACCTGAATGTCGCCTACCAGGCGCCGCGCCAATCGCAGTTCGCGCAGGCGTAAGGAGGTTAACCCATGCACTGGCTGCTCACTTTCCTGCTGTTTCTGGCTGCCGCCGACCCCGCCGCCGTGCTCGAGAGCACTTACTCCCGCCGCGATTTCGAGCTCACGGCCGACCCGAATTCAGAATTGTGGGCCACCGCGCCTCACGTCACGGCGGACCGTAGCTATCTGGGTCAACTTATCCCCGGGGCGCCCACCGGAATCCGCTCGCGGTGGAGCGACCGGTATCTCTACTTACTCTTCATCTGTCCCTATGACGAGTTGAATCTGAAGCCCGATCCCAACCCCGCCGCCGAAACCCCGGAGTTATGGAAGTGGGATGTTGCCGAAGCCTTCATCGGAAGCGACTTCGAGCACATCGCCCGGTACAAGGAACTCCAGGTATCGCCGCAAAGTGAGTGGGTGGATCTGGAGATCGATCGCGACAACCCGAAGACCCAGGCGGGGATGGCCTGGAACTCGGGCTACATGGTCAAAGGCCGCATCGATGCGCAGCACAAGGTCTGGTATGGCGAGATGCGCATCCCATTTGGCGCCATCGATGGGCGCCCGCCGCAAGAGGGCCGCGAACTGCGCATCGGTCTGTTCCGCATCGCCGGCGCCGGCCAGAAGAAGGCCTTCTATGCCTGGCGCCCTCCCCTGGGGACCTCCTTCCACGTACCCCAGGCGTTTGGCCTCCTCCGGCTGCGTTAATTCCCCGGCGGGCTACTTGGGCACTTTGGTGGATTGCGACGCTACGGCTCTCCACTTGCCGTTCTGCTTTACGAACACATCGGTCCAGATATACTTCCCACTGGTATCTTTGCCGTTTTCCGCACTCTTCTCGGTGTCGCTTCCGGTCACGACGGCGGTGTTACCGAAGATACGAACCTTCATGGGGCCCATTTCAATGGTGTCCAGCGAATTGCCGGGCGCTTTCAGGTCCGCCAG
>JADGNT010000378.1 GCA_017883345.1 Candidatus Solibacter sp.
ACCTCTGTCACAGGCAAGGCCGCCTCCTCCATGAACGCCCTCAAAACCGGCATCCATGCCAAATCCCTCGTCCTCCCCTCCGAAAAGCTCGCCGACCTCGAACAACTCATCGACGAGTACTACCAGCGCCACCGCCCCGCCTCCCCCGAAGCCCGCCTCTTCGTCGACGACCTGATCCGCTGCGAGTGGACCCTCCGCCGCCTCGACGCCGCCGAAACCCAAATGTGGCAAGACCAAAGCGACGACAGATTCCGCGACCCGCAAAAGTACCCCCTCGGATATGCCGCGTCCTGCAACCCGGGCACCTTCACAAAACTCCAGTACCGCGTCGATGCCCCCCGCCGCGCCATCCTCCGCGCCATCCAAGCCCTCGAAAAACTCAAGGCCGAAACCGCCGCCGCCCCCGCACCCACCCCGGTCGTCGAACCCGCCCTGCCAGCCCCCGTCCCCACGTCCCTAAATCCCTCACCCCAAACCACTTCACCACAAATTGGCTTCGTTCTTCCATCCCCCATAGCGGACCCCCCAAAGCCGGACTCTAGCCCTCGGCGCTCTCCCGTTCTACCCCTTGACCCGCAACTCCGCCAACCTCCCGCGAAACGTTCGTGATATAACTGTCTCCAAGGTTTGCACAAGGAGGGCTGGGCAATGGCTGGAACAACGATTACCAACTGGTTTGGCGATGTGACTTCGCACCCGCGCGTCGTGGTGGAAGCCGCTTCCGTCGACGACATCGTCAGAATCCTGAAGGATCCGGAACACTATCCTTCGCCGGTGCGCGCCGTCGGCTCCAACCACTCCACCGCGCCGGTCGGGGTCGCCGAGGGCGGCACCCTGATCAAGATGTCCAGGATGAACCGCATCCTCGAAATCGGCGCCGATACGGTCACCGTGCAGGCCGGCGCGATCGCCATCGATATCGCCCACGAACTCCAAAAACACAAGATGCAGTTCTACGTCAATACCGAGATCGGCAGCCTGTCGGTGGGCAGCGCCTCCTGCGCGGGGACCAAGGACGCTTCCATGCCCGGCGAGTACGGGCAGGTGGGGTCGTATATCACGCGCATCAAGATGGTGCTGCCTTCGGGCGAATTGCTCGACGTCTCCGAAGACCAGCCGGAGCTGATCCAGAAGGTGCGGTCGTCCTACGGGACGTTCGGCATCGTCTACGAGGCGACCTACCAAATACGCCCGATCCTCCCCATGGCGGTGCGCCACCAAACCTTCAAGCTCGCCGACTTCTTCGCGAAACTCCCCGCGTTGAAAACCTCCGGCGAATCGCTGATGTACTACATGTTTCCGTTCGAGGATCTGATCACGGTCGAATTCCGCCACTACAATCCGGACGCCAAGGGCGATCCCGACCACCATGTCTGGCCGCTGCGCAATTACATGTGGGCCAAGACGGGGCCGCTGTTCTGCTCGCAGGTGGAGGCCAACATTGCCAACAAGACGGTGCGCTACAAGGTGATCGACGGGTTCTGCGCGCTTTGGCGGTTCAATCTGGAGAACCTGGTGCGCAGCGACAACACCGTGGCCACGGATCAGATCATTCAGTACCCGCCGGTCTCCGATTCCAGCCGCTATACGTTCAGCTTGTGGGCCTTCCCCGAGGAGACTTATCCCACCGTGCTGCCCGAATACTTCGCCTTCTGCAAAAAGTATTATCACGACGCGGGCTACCGCAACAACATGCTGTACGTGGGGTATCGCATTCTGCAGGACCGCCAGGCTCTGCTCTCCTATTCCTGGGACGGCAATGTGATGACCATCGACCCGGTGTCGACGGCGAATCCCGGTTGGACCACGTTCCTCCCGGCCTACAACCAATGGTGTAGCGATCATGGCGGCATTCCGCTGCCCAATCAGACTCCCATGGCGACGCGCGCGCAGATCGAAAAGGCCCTCGGCGAACGGTGGAAGCAGTTCGCCGAAGCGCGCCGCACCTTCGACCCGAACAACCGCCTGCTGAATGATTTTTTCCGCGACCTTTTGGGCGAGTGAGCGAAGGGGGAGACAACATGCTATCCACACCGTGGGCACAGCGCAAGAACAAGTACGACTTCGTGATTATCGGATCCGGGTACGGCGGCGCCATCGCGGCGGCGCGCCTGGCGGCGGCCAACCTCAATCCCAAGCCCTCGGTCTGCATTCTGGAACGCGGCAAGGAACGCCAGCCCGGCGAGTTTCCGGAGACGCTCGCCGGCGTGATCGGGGAGGCCCGCGGTCCGGACAACCCGCTGGGACTTTTCGAGCTGCTGACCCACCCCGACATTTCGGTGATCAAGGGGTCGGGGCTGGGCGGCACGTCGTTGATCAACGCCAACGTGGCGATCGAGCCCGACCAGGAAGTCTTCGAGCAGTTCCACTGGCCGGCGGCGATCACGCTCGCCGAACTAAAGCCCTACTACCAGCGGGCGCGCGACGTGCTGGCGCCCTCGCCGCATCCGCGCGCCATGCAACTCGCCAAGGTGCAGGCCCTGAACCGGCGCGCGCAGGAGATGGGTACCACGGTGGAGGCGCTCCCCATCGCGGTGAACTTCACCATCGACGGGAATAACCCGCACGGCGTGGAGCAGCGGCCCTGCAACGATTGCGGCAATTGCGTCTGCGGCTGCAACGTGAAGGCCAAGAACACGCTCTACATGAACTACCTGCCGATGGCGCGCCACGCGGGCGCCACCATCCTGACGCAGACCAAGGTGGAGTGGCTGCAGAAGCTCCCTGGCGGCGGGTGGCGGATTCACGGCCAGTACGTCAAGGGACCCCACGCGAGCGAGGCATTCAGCCTGGATGCCGGCGAAGTGGTGCTCTCCGCCGGGTCGCTGAACAGCACCGAAATTCTGCTGCGCTCCGAAATGCACGGGCTCTCGGTTTCGCCCGCGCTGGGGACCGGGTTCAACGGCAATGGCGATTTCTTCGGCCTGGCCTACAACGGCGACTACGAGACCGACGTGCTGGGCTATCTGCACACGCAGGCGCCGGCGGCGGGCGATTCTCCGGCGCCCGGCCCGAACATCGTGGGCCTGGTGCGCTACACCCAAGGGCTGCCCGAGGAGCAGCGCGTCGCCATCGAAGATTTCTCGTTCCCCAACGCTTACATCGACGGCGCCAAAGCGGCCTTCGGGCTGATTCGCGGGCAGGCTACGGTGACCGGCAACGAAGACGCGCAGCGCGACCGCCTGGCGCGCGATTTCGATCCCACCGCCCTGGCTCACGCCCGCGACGGCGCCATGAATCACTCCATGCTGTACCTGGTGATGGGGCACGACAACGCGCGCGGGTCCATCCTGTTCGAGGCGCCCTGGACCGAGCCCGACGGGCGCATTCGCATCTCCTGGGACCAGGCCGGGCAGCAGCAGATCTTCACCCGCATGAACCAGGAGATCCGCCGCCACGCGCACGCCCTGCGCGGCAACTTCATCTCCAATCCGACTTGGAGCATGTTCAACCTGCGCCACCTGATCACGGCGCATCCGCTGGGCGGCTGCCCCATGGGCGACGATTACCTGGAAGGCGCGGTGGACCCGAACGGAAGGGTGTTCGCCGGCGATGGCAGCCTGCACAAGGGACTCTCGGTGACCGATGGCTCGGTGATCCCGAGCGCGCTGGGAGTGAATCCGTTCCTCACCATCTCGGCACTGACCGAGCGTTTCGCGGAACTGCGGATTCGCAATGCCTATCCGGAGCCGGCGAAGCCGGTCAGCATGGCGGGCATTCACGCGGGCATTGACGCACTCGCCGCGATCGATTACAACGAACTGCAGCTCGAAGCGCTGTTCCGGCGCTGCCCCACCATGGGAATCGACACCCTGGTCAACCACGGCGGCGCACCCCAGATCGATATCGCAACGCAGACGATTCGCAACGATGCGTACTGGAAGGGCTTCTTCCCCAAGGGCCACGTGCTGAACGCCATGTCGTCGGCCATCTTCACCGGGTTCCGCAAACAGTTCGACGTGAAGGACGGCAAGTACAGCGGCGTCACCAGCGATACCGACGACCGCATACACGCGCGCAACAGCCTGGAAGAGATCGAGATCGGCCACGACACCAAGGGCACGCTGGAGCCCGGCCGCTACGTTCTGCTGCGCTACCTGGATCCGCCGTGGCAGGGCTTCTACGATATTTTCAAGGTCATCAACGAGAGTCTGCTGATCGGGCGCGTGTACCTCGGCGAGTTTCCCAACGGCGCGCGCGTGTTGACCTTCCCGATGTCGCGGCTCTACGGCTTCGACCAGATGACGGCGCAGGATCATCAGGCGTTGTACGCGGCGGGAGCGGCGCCGGCGCCCGTCGGCCTGGAGGGCGTGTGGCGCATGGACACCGTCTCTAACGCCAACCACGCGGGCGGAATCGCGTACTTGCAGTTCAACAACCAGCCCGGCGGGCGCCTGGAAGCGCGCTACGAGTTGATGGGGCTGATGGAGGGACTCGTGGTCCCGAGCTTCCTGAAGGACCACTTCCAGTTGAACGACTTCACGCCGTTCCACGACGAAATTCGCCAGGTGTCGGCCGATCTTCTGGTCGGCACGTACATGACGGGCCTGCCGCCGGCGGTGGCCGGGCTGCTGGGGACCTCGTCCCTCGGGCTGTTCCATGCGCAGGCCGGCTCGCAGGCCGGCTCGCAGGCTAACGCCCAGTTCGGCTTCTATTACACGCTCACCCGGATGACGCGGAGGGAACTGCCCACCAACACGCTGCTGAAGCCGTTCCTCGACGCGCAGTTGCCCGACGGCGTGGGCATGCTGTTCGACGAGCGGATGCAGGGTTGGTATTTCCCCGGCGCTTTCACGTCGGCCGCGGGGCGCGCGGGTGACCTCACCATCGGCGACCGCATTCCGGCGGCGGGCGACACATCGAGCAGCCCAGCGGGCGCGGTCTCCTGCGTGTTCGACGGGCGGATGACCATCGGCGACGTCAACGAGTTCATCGACGGGTATGCGCACGAAGCGTCGATCAAGGGCACGATGACCTTCGGCGCGTTCGAGGGGACGCCGGCGGCCACGTTCGCTATCGACGAATCGTCGAGCCGGTTCAACTATCTGCGCGTGAACCTGGCGACCGGCGAGGCCGAGATGCGCTACCACATCGAATTCGCCGCGCAGAGTGGGCGCCGGTTCACCTTCGAAGGCACGAAGTACATGCAGAAGGATGGCGGCGGCGGGGTGGCTGGGATAACGGAGATTCTACAGGACTACACCACGCTGTACTGCCACGTCTTCGAACAGATCGCGGGTGGAGGTCTGCGGCAGACCGGGACGGCGTACCTGAAATTCCGCACGTTTGAGGACCTGGCGGCGGTGGGCAGCCTGGCGGGCTTCCTGACTTCGTTCCAGGTCACCGGGACGAGCGACCCGGTGATCCAGTTGCAGGCGCGCATGCGGTTCATCGCGTTCACCGCGCAATTCGTGCAGCGCGAGTACGATCCACTGGCGTTTGGCTGACATGACGACGAGAAAGTGTTCAATTGTGCTACTATCCATTCCTTCGTCGCAGCACCGTAGCGTAGCCTTCCAGGCGGGGTGCCCTCTGGGCCGCCCCCATTCGTGGGGGCATTCTTCCTCCGCGCCGCCGCGTTATTCCGCCCCGGAGATCGTCCGTGTCATAACACTCTGCGCGATGTCCCGTTTGCGGCTTGCCGCTATGCGGGGCACTCTCGAAAGCTCGGGCC
>JADGNT010000379.1 GCA_017883345.1 Candidatus Solibacter sp.
CTCGTTGCCGATTTCGCGCACGATGTCGCCGCGCTTGGGAGCGGGCATCATGCGCCATTCGAGAAAGGTTCCGGCGGCGCGCGCCATCACGGCCTCGTAATCGGCCGGACCCGCCATGCGCACGCGGGCCAACGGTTCGCCGGTGGCGGGAGTGAAGGAAATCAGCTCGCTGCCCGTGGGTTCGGCGATCCAATCTCCATGGCAGGCGCCGGAATTTACTGGCTCGATGTGCAGTTTCTCAAGAAGCTCGGGAACAACATGGGTCGCGGGATGCACGCTCTCATTTTAGCCCGTGGGCGGGGCTATGCTCCGTCCTAATCCTAAACCGCTACGGCGCATTCGAGGGGCTGTCTATCCACCGCGGCGGTGAGGGCTTGGGTGCGCGCCTGAAAGGTGAACAGAGGGCAGGAGTAGCCATGGCCGGCGGAATCGAATTCCACCACGTAAGGTTCGGCGCCGGGCGCGTTATGGCGAACAATCCGGCACGCGGACAGAACGGTGCCCGGCTGGAGGACCGGAGTGGAACAGACACCCGTATCCCATGCCGCAAGCGGCCTGATGATTTCGCGATTCACCCGTAAAAATCCCCGCAATCCAAGTGGTGCGCGACAGCGACACTCACCCCTATTGCCTCGGTTGCCGGGTCTGAGATCCGGCGAAGAGTATGGACTAAGGTATCGCGAACGAGTGTGACCCCGATAGTCTATCTTTCGTACATTCTGGAACTACAGGTACTCACGGTCTACAACTGATCTTCGTACTGTTCCACGGCCACGCGCACGAGTTGGCCGCGCGTGCGCACGCCGGTTTTCTGGAACAGGCTCTGGAGGATGGCCTTGACGTAGCTTTCCGAGATTTGCAGCCGCCAGGCAATCTCTTTGTTGGACAGCCCTTCCAGGACGAAGCGCAGCACCTCGCGCTGCCGATCGTTGAAGGCCGGCGCGGCGGCCTGCGGCGCGGCCGCCGGATCTTCGCCGAGCGCGGCGAACGAGCGGTCGAGCCAACTGCCGCCGGCGGCCACCGTGCGGATCGCGGCGGCCAGTTCGCCGAGTTCTCCCTGCTTGAGGAAGATGCCGTTCACGCCCTGCCGCAAGAGGCGCCGGGCTTCGGTGTCACTGACCCAGGCGGTGACCACCAGCACGCGGCCCTCGTAGCCGATCTGCCGGGCTGCGGGTAGGAACTGGGATGCGCGCTCCGCGCCCAAATCGTGGTCCAACAGCACCAGATCGAACGTCCGCTGCGAGAGCAGCGTCAAGGCTTCCCGGATGCTGGCGCAATGCTCGACGCATAGATTCGGATCGGCGGCCAGCGACTGGGCCACGCTCTGGCGGAAAAGCGCGTGGTCGTCGATCAGCAGGGCGCGGATCGGCCGGTTGGCCGGCTCGTTCACTGGCATCATGCTTCCACCTGATTCTCCACCGGCCACAACTCCACTGTAAAGCAACTGCCGGGCCCATCGGGATTGTAGCGCAGTCCGCCACCGTGGGCGCGCAGGATGGCGCGCGAGATGTACAGGCCCAATCCGACGGAATGTGCTCCTGCCTGAAAGGGCCGGAAGAGCTCGTCAGGCTGCGCCACGCCGGGGCCGGAATCCCGGAACTGGATCGCCACCAGGTCGCTTTCCACCGCCACGGAGATGCGCACCTCGCGAACCGGGCGGCCCTCCAGAGCCTGTATGCTATTGCGCGCCAGATTGACGAGGACCTGCAACAGGCTGTGATGGTCGGCCTGCACCAGCGGCAATCGGTCGCCCACCTCCCAGATCAGCGAGATGCCGGCCTCGCGCAGTCCCGGTTCGATGACGATGCGGGCTTCGTCGAGCACGGTGCCGAGGTCCGCCACCACGGCCTCGCGATCCGAGGCGGCGCGCAGGCCCGAGGACGCGATTTTCTCCAGCCCCTGGATCAGAGTTCCCAGCACCTGGTACTGATCGTTGCCCTGAACCGGGCATTCCGCGGCCAGGCGGGCGTGGGCCGACGCGGCGGCCGAAGCCAGATTGCGGATCTCATGAGAAATGGCGCCGATCAGGACGCGCGATGTGGCCATCATCGAATCGACGCCCGAGCCCTCGCGATCGCGCAGGTTCTCGCTGGCGTCCCAGACGACGGCGGCCAGCCCCGCTCCTTGCGAGGTGTGGTAGGTGGAGAGCCACACGTGGGCCAGGAAGACCTCGCCGTTGCGCCGATGCGCCTTACATTCCACATTGGTGCGCAGGTTGGCGGCCGAGCGCGGTTTCTTCAACATGCGGTACAGAATCGGCAGGTAGGGCGCCACGTCGCTGCCTTGCAGCGATTCGTCTTCAAAACCGAATAACTCGCGAGCCGATTCGTTGGCCAGGGCGATCCGGCCCGAGTGATCCAGCGTGAGGATGGCCAGCGGGCTGGTCTCGATCAGGATGCGCACCTGCTGCTCCGCCTCCTGCCGCAGGCGGATCTGCCGTTCGCGTTCCGCCAGATGGTCCGCCAGGTTGCGCCGGCGCTGGTTCAGCGCGGTCACGAAGAAGCCGGTCATGGCGTACCCCGCGGTCACGACGGCGATGCGTTCGGACGCGCCGCGGGCGAACCTCAGGGGGTCGAAGGCCTCGCGGAGGAAGCCGCAGAACGCCGCCATCAGCAGAATCTGCCAGGTGTTGAGCGCGGGCGCGGCCAGCAGGATCGGGAACAGGTAGAGGAAGCCGATCGAGACGTCCGGGAGTTGCCAATCCACCCAGGCGATGCTTGCGGTCAACAGGGCGGCGATCGCACAGACGGTGAGGCGGCGCGATTCCAAGTACGCGAGAAAGCGATCTAGTCTGGTCATCGTTCCAGGGTTGTTACCATCGTAACGTGCGCACGAGTGGGAAACGCAAACGCGGTTGGTTAGGCAGTTGGCTGCGCGCCGTCCTGATCTGGTTGGTGGCGCTGATTGCCGCATTCTATCTGGTCAGCCTGACCGCGCTGGTGGCGCTCCGCTGGGTGGATCCGCCGGTCACCATGGTGCAGGCCCAGCGGCGCATCGAGGCCTGGGTCCGCCGCAAGCCCTACACGAAGCGCCAGCAGTGGGCGCCGCTAGGGCGCATCGCTCCCGACCTGCAACACGCCGTCATCTCGGCCGAGGATGGACGTTTCTTCCAGCACCACGGGATCGATTGGAAGGAGGTGCGGAAGGTGGTGGATCAGGACGTGGAAGACGGGCGGCTGGGCCGCGGCGGTTCCACCATCACGCAGCAACTGGTGAAGAACCTGTTCTTCACCACCAGCCGGAGCGTGGCGCGCAAAGCCGTGGAGTTCACGCTGGCGCCGCTAGCGGAATGGGTCCTGCCCAAGAAGCGCATCCTGGAACTGTATCTGAACGTGATCGAATGGGGCCCGGGTGTCTACGGAGCGGAAGCGGCGGCGCGAAGCTGGTACGGCATTCCGGCGGCGAGGGTGAATCGCGACCAGGCGGCGCGCCTGGCTGCCGTGATCCCCTCCCCATTGCGCCGCAAGCCCGTCCGCATGAACGGATACAGTGCGGAAATTCTCCGCCGCATGGAGCAGACGGGATGGTGAGGGATGGGCTTCAACGCAGAGACGCGCAGACGCAGAGATAAGCGCAGAGAACGCATTCTGGGGATGGGCGGCGGTGCGGATATAATCACTGGTGTCTTTCCTTGAAGAAAGAACGGAGGGAATTCATGGGGCGGGATCTCGATCGGTTGCAGGGGACTTGGAATATCGTGTCGCTGGAAATGGACGGGCAGAAAATGTCCAGAGGGGGCGCGCGGATCGTGGTGCGCGGAAATCGCTTCACCACCATCGCCATGGGCGCGACCTATGAAGGATCGGTGGTGGTCCACCAAGCCACAGCGCCCAAGAGTTTCGAACTGCATTTCGACGAAGGTCCGGAGAAGGGAAACACCTCCTTCGGCATTTACGAACTGGACGGCGACACGTGGAAGATCTGCCTGACGACGCGCGGCACCGAGCGTCCGCGGGAGTTCGCCGCGCCACCCGGTACGGGGATTGCTCTAGAGACCTTCCAGCGGGGGTTGGTGGCGGATGAACCGGTTGCGGCGGATGCATCGGCCGCATCGGGTTCGCCGGCGGGCGACTCCGCCGCCGAGTTGGCTGGTGTTTGGACCCCGGTTTCGCTGGTGCGCGACGGCCAAGCCTTGCCCCAGTCGATGCTCAAATACCGCAAGCGGATCGCGACGGCGAACCAAGTCACCGTCCAGTTCGGCCCGCAGGTGGTTCTCCAAGCCAGGTACGCGGTGGACCGTTCGCACACGCCCAAGACGATGGACTACGTTCTCGCCGACGGCAAGCCGCAGTACGGCATCTGGGCACTGGAGGGCCAGCGGTTGACCACCTGCTTTGCGTCGCCCGGCCAGCCGCGGCCCAGCGAATTTGCCAGCACTCCGGGGGACGGCAGAACGCTCGCGGTGTGGACTCCGGCCGGCAAGTAAGCTCACCGTCCCCGTGCGTACCGTTACCGATGCTGCGCACGTCTCACAGAATGTAGCCAATGCATGCGCGCTTAAGGCTACACTGGTTCTGAATAACGAAATGAAATTTCCCTACGTCTTCCTGCTGGCGCTGATACCGTTAGTGCACGCGGGTGGACAGAGTCACTTCACGCCGACCAATCGCGTGTCCGGCGTCGGCATCTCCCGCGACGATATCTCCGAGGAGCTGTTGGACGTGCGCACCGAGCGGATGATCGAATCGCAGACGTTCAGCATCATGCGCGAGTCAGGGGCGCTGCCCGGCGCCAAGCGCGTCACCGGCAATCCAAAATTGCAGGCTCTATTCCGTTCGGCGGCGGCGGCCAGCGGCATGCCGGCCTCGGTAATCGAGGCCATCTGCTATCTGGAGAGCTGGGGCGACCCCACGGCGCAGAGCGCCACCGGACCCAAAGGCATCATGCAGATCTCTGGCGCCACGGCCGTCAGCATGGGCCTCAAGGTGACTTATGCCACGCGATATAAGACGACGCGCGACAAAGTTCCGGTGAAGGCCAAGGGCAAACGAAAGCCAACTTACCGCACGGTCACGCGAAAAACACCGTACAAAGTGCTGGTGCGCGACGACCGCATGCTGCCGGAGCGCGCCATCCCGGCGGCGGCGCACTATCTGGCGGGGATGGAGCGCAAGTTCGGCGGGCAGGATTGGGCCGTGTTTGCGTACCACTGCGGCCAGGGATGTGTGGGGATGATGCAGGAAATCACGCGGCGCGCCCGCGGCATTCCCGCCGGCAAGATGACTGTGGCGCGCATGTTCTTCTCCCACAGTCCCGCCTGGAACCGCGAGTTGTACGACGCCATTCAGCAGCAGATGCAGCGCGACTATTCGCCGACTTACTGGTTCCGCATCCGGCGCGCCGAGCAGTTGCTGGCGCTGTATCGCCGCGATCCGGCGGAGTTCGCGCGCCTGGCGCAGGGCTATAAGAGCGACTTCGTCACCAATGCCCGCGCGCCGCACCGGCTCAGCGTGTGGCTCAAGAAGGACGACCTGGTGTTCCGCAGCGGCGACGATATTCGCGCCGCGTTGGGGCAGAAACTGGTCAAAGCTCTGAGACGGCCCAACTATTTCGGCTACGCCGTGAATCTTCCCGCCGATTCGGATTACCTCTCCGAGGCCTCGCCCTCGGCCATCGGCACGCTGGCCTACATCGCCTTCGAGACGCGGCGCCTGTATGAGGAGA
>JADGNT010000380.1 GCA_017883345.1 Candidatus Solibacter sp.
ATATTCTGGGGACCGCAGCCTATATGCGCTACGACGCCCTGGCGTGGATCGCCATGATGCTGGTGGACCCCGCCGAACGGGGCGCGGGCCTGGGCGGGCGGTTGCTGGCCGAAGCGCTTGCCGCGCTGGCCGATGCCCCCTGTGTCGGACTGGACGCGACTCCCGCCGGCGAACCGCTTTACCGCCGATTCGGCTTCGTGGAGGACTACAGCCTCGTCCGGACCAAGGCGATCGTCGATAGCGCCCGTTTTCCTCTCCCCGCGGGAGAAGCGCGCCCCATGCTCCAAAGCGACCTGGCGGCGGTATGCCGGCGGGATCGCGAGGTTTTCGGCGCGGACCGCGGCCGGCTGCTGGCGGCGTTGTTCGACCGCGCCCCGGAGTGCGCTTGGATGGCCGATGATGCGGCCGGGGTCAAGGGCTACACCCTCGGTCGCCCTGGCTGTCTCTACCACCAACTGGGCCCGGTGGTGGCCGCGGACTCTGGCACCGCACGGGACATGGTGACACGCTGCCTCTCGCGACTCAGCGGAAGGGTGTTCGCGATCGATGTGCCCCTGCTCGACGGGGAGTGGCTCGACTTCTTGAAATCGGCGGGGTTTGTGGAAGAACGTCGTTTTGTGCGTATGTTTCTCCGCGGACACGTCCAGCCGGGGATTCCCGCGCGGCAGTACGCCATATGTGGCCCGGAGTTTGCCTGACAGGCCGTACCGGTACTGGCCGGTGCTAGACTACTTTCCAGCGCAAAACTCGGTCACCGCACGTAAGACCGCTCCCGACCCAGAGGGTACCCCGGTCGCGGCTCTGATGCGAAGTCTCGTAGCGTCAACGAGGCCATCAGAGCCACGACCGGGGTACCCTCTGGGTCGGGAGTGGTTGCTTCTTCGCCGCACGGCATTTTTGCGCCAAGAAGTAGACTTGTGGTAGGAGTCGTTGTGGCGTATCCGGTTTCTCCCTACATCGAAGCGCGGTACGGCGGTCTCTACGTCGCGGGAACTCGTGTGTCGCTGGACTCCGTGGTCATTCGATTCCAGCAAGGCGCGTCTCCGGAAAAGATCGTTCCGATGCTGGCCAGGATGTACGAGCGCAGGCTGAAAGGCTATGCCGCGGTTGGTTATGTGATCGAGCCGGAGACGTTTCCACCCCATCCCCCGGCGGCGGCACACCAGACTGGTGCGGACGCGTCGAAACAGGCAGGGTAGCGCAAAGGGTAGCGCAATGGCCCGGAAATCAGGGGAAATCGGGGGAACGCCGGGGAACGCTTCGAGCGCATGTTGTTGAAAAGGGGCGATGAGGGGAATCGAGGGAAACCATTGCGGCGATTCAGGTTCTAGTTCTCGCAAGGGCGTGAAGGTTCAAGTCCTTTCATCCGCACCAAATACATAGCTCTACCCCTCGTCGTCATCCACTTCGATTCGTACCCGTTACCCACGCACCTTCCCGCCGCGCCTATTGATTGGCATTTGCCGAGGCGCCGCCCGGCTTGACCGCGGCAGCTTCCACCGAGACTCCCCGATCGCCCGGACCCACCAGGACGCCCTGGGCATCGTAAAACTTGACCTGATAGTAAGCTACATGCGCCGGCAGTACGGGCAGCGCGATGGTGCAGGATTTCGCGCACGGCATCCGCGTATAGTTTTCCGTCTGTGCGTAGTAAAACGGAGTGGCATCGGTGACCGTGGCGGAGACGGCCACGCAGGTCTCCCTCCGCGACGTGCAATAGTACCGATCAGGCTGGCCCTGTTCCGTGTAGCCGAACTCGATCGCCGCGGAAGCGATGCGCTGACCCTGCGGCGCCGAAATCGAGATCGGCGCACGGACAAAGGTGGAACGGTCCACTGCGTCCTGCTTGCTGAGCGGCGGAAGCTTCGCCATCCAGACATTCACCTGGTCCGCCGGCGTTCCCATCACGACGCCCACATTGAATAGCGCCCAGGAAGCGTCGGGCAGCGATTTCGCGGTGGAATAGTAGAACATATCCTTGATGCCCGCCAACCCGTGCGTGACCACCCGGGTGTGAGCGACGCTGTCCGCCAACGTGCTGCCCAGATAGACCTGGGTCATCCCTTGCGCCCAGGATCCGGCGTTGCCCAGGCACAAATCCCGATTGCCGGGGTTGGGCCCGTCGCCGCCCGTGCAATTGAGGTACTTCACGTTGGGCGCGTTGATCAGGATATCCCCGGGCGCCGAGCCTGCCCGGCATTCATCGGCCACATTCGCGATGCAGTATTTGTAAGAGTCCGAAGCCTGATCGGAGATGAGGCTGCCGGGACCACTGATATCGAGCAGCGCCGATCCTCCGCTAGAGGCGATCGTGGCCAATTGTTTGCGGGCGAGTGGGTGGCCCGGGATGTACTTGTAGAGTTGGCCGGAGAGGAGGGTGGCGCCGGGGTTAGGCGAAAAGAGATTGCCGCCGTCAAAGGCCAGCATGTCCAGGAACCAGCGCTGCTCGGAGACCGGAGTCTGCGCCTCGTCCTGATGATAGCTGGGGTGCTTACTCGTGGTGCTGCCATAGTCGAGCCCATGAGCTCCCGCAAAGGCAGGAGAATCGTCGATCACCAGCGAGAGCGGCTCGTTCAGGTGATCGATCACTCGCCCGAAGACCGCTGCCCAACCGGAACCGGCTTCCGTAACGCGTCCCAACGGCCCGGCGTCCGCATGACCGCCGCCATCCCAGTAACTGTCGACCACGACGTTGCTGTTACTGGTGTCCTGCCCGTGCGGGTCGCTGAGGAACTTCCAATACGTCAGGCGGAATCCCGCTTTGCAGTCCGCCCACACAACGGCGCCGGCGGGGAACGCCTTCGGCTGACTGCCCCGAGTGACTGTCCAGACGCGCTGGCCGTTGGGAAGCTTATCGATCCCGGTAATCCGCACCGGTTCCGTGTCGATCACAAAAGCATCGCCCACCGCGGCATCCTGCCGGACGGGGTCCCCGGCGGCCGCCAGGCTGACGGGCTCTCCGTCTACCGTGATCTTGGTGTCGCCTGCCGTAATGGAGCTACTCAGCTTGGTGGCCATCGGCGCCGTGCCCACCGCCAAGCTGGGATCGTGGAGCTGTTGGAAATTCAATCCGACCAGCGGATTATTGGGGATCATTTGAATATTGTGCAAGGCACACCAGCGTGTCGCCGGCGCGCTAAAGACGTTCATCGCCGCAACCACGCGGGGGCACGCGTCCCCGGCGGTGCAGTTGGGGGTAATCGCCCGCCCGTCGCCGCCGTAAAACGCGCCGATCCAGCCATACGAATCCTGAATGCTGCGATTGCATTGAATCAGCGCGTATTGTCCCGGACCGGCAACCGGGGAACTGCACCCAAAATAGCGATCGTCAAATGATGGATCGAACTGCTTCATGAGTTGGTTGATCGGGGTCGGGTTGTACAGGACGCCCGGCGACATAGGGATGGCGTCGTTGGTGACTGCGGGGCGAAAGTTGCCGGTATAAGTGGTACGATAAGTCTTGCCGTCGGTCGTGTAGTAAAGCGATAGGTCGCTTCCATTGACGCCGGCGCCTGCATACGGAATCAGGCCCAGATAGAGAGCCTCGCCGGTAGCCGGCACGACAAAGTACAATAGCCCATATCCCAGGCCGTAATCGGGGAAGACACACAAATATCCGCGCTTGGATTGTGTCGGCCCGGTGAGCGCCGCCGAGCACACGCGATTGAATCCCCCGTAGGTCAGGAAGGCGCCGGCATACCCGTATGAATGGTTGCCGGCTTCGGCATCCAGCGACACGCGCTTCAGCAGTGCTCCCGTCTGGGGATCCACAATCGTTTGGGTGCGATCCTGCAACTGCGCCGGAATCATCCACTGGCCGGGATTGCTCTCGTCCACCTGCGGAACATCGTTATACGTCATCCCCAGGGGAATGTTGGCGGTGGTGAACGAACCGGTCTGTACGGCGGATCCGCAGGTGACCTGATAGTAGTGAGCCGCGTAGGTTTCGAGCGCCCGGGAATAGTTCTTGCCGTCGGCAGCCCGTTGCGTGATGCGCTTGCCGACCACGAAAATGCGGCTGGTTTGAGCCGTGATGGTCTCCGGCCGGGTATCCCGGTCCGAACCGGGAAACAGAGCCGGGTCCACGTCGCGCACCAGCGGCGTCAATGAGGGTTGCTGCGACACCTTTACCGTACAAGCGCCGCCATCGGGAGCGGAATACGTCAGAACCGCCTGCGTGTTCGTTATCCCCACCGTCCCTACCCGCAATCGAGTTCCGCCGGGGACAGGCGGCGGGGGACGGCCTTTATCGGTCTGGGAATAGCCGGGTGCGCCGCCACCGTGGACGAGCAGGCACCACACGAACACCCATGCCGCCGTCCTACCGACCGCTCTTGCATTGCTGCCCGGTATTTCGCCCATGACTCCATTGGAGCACAGCAACCGGGTGGGCGCTGTTTCCTAACTGGGGAAGCCGCTCCCCGGTGATCGCTCCCTAACGGTCGCGGCTCCGTTGGGATGTCGCGACTCCAATCCGAGCCGCGACCGTTAGGGAGCGTCCGCCGCGAGTAAGCAACCGGCGCCCCGCCTACTCGGGCTTGGCGGACTCCACCAGCACCAGCCCTGAAGGGAGTTCCTCTCCGAAGATGCGGCCCAACGTCCCGTCGTCCTCTTCCTCGCCATCGAGTACCGCGAGCAGACGGCCGGAATGCGGCAGCGTCTGGAGCTTGCTCCGCACGGCATCGCGTGTGGCGGGAGGAAGGTCGCGGGTGGGGTCTTCGGTACGGCGGGCCATGCCGGCCAACGCGTCGCCGGCGGCCTGAATGCCCCGCAGCGCTTCCACCCAGCGCGCGACGGTGGCAGGCGGGATCACCAGGTTGATCGGCCCGTAAAAAAGCTTGCGGGCGCCCAGCCGGCCCAGGCACCAGAGTTCGCTCTCCTTGAAATCGCCCGCTTTGACCCGTTTGACGAGCGCTTCGCCGAGCTCGGTCTTGGTGCCCAGCGGCAGCAGTTCCAGGCTGGCGGCGCAGCGCCACATTTCGCGCAACAGCGAGGGGTTGATGCGCTGCGGCTTCTTGATTCCGCGCGGCAGCAGGAAGGCGGAGAGCCGCTGGTAGACATCGGTCTGCTGGTTGCGATTGAGTCCGCCCGCCACGCGCCCCCAGAAAATCCACCAGTCGATTTCGCACTGCACCTGATTCCCGTACGTCAGGCCGGCGGCGTAAACCCGGCGCGCCTGTTCGATGCGGAAATCGTCGCCGGGGTAGCCGAAGCCGGGGCGCAGGCAGAAGCCGGCGAGATTGAGCCAGCGGATCTCGTACGCCGGGCTCTTCTTGCGCCCGTCGGCCGCGGCCAGGAACGCGCCGGCCATCTGCCGGATCGCCGAAATCGGCCAACTGTTCTTGCCGAGCCCCATGGTCTGTTCGAGTTTGGCCGGGACTTCCTCGGGCGCGATCGGCGATTTCGCCGAGGGCGAGAAGACCGCCTCGATCAACTCCAGCGACCGTTTCATCGCCTGCTCGCTGACCACGGCTGCGGCCTTGCGCTCCGCGGGCGCTTCCAACGACAGCTTGCGCAGTTCAAATTGCAGGCGCCAACGGTTGTCGCTGATCTTGGATTCGCACCAGCTTTCCAGCGTGCCGATCTCCGTCAGGCGCGCGCCCAGCTTCACCGGAATCAGGCGCTCCTCCACCTTCTTGCCGAAGCGGATCAC
>JADGNT010000381.1 GCA_017883345.1 Candidatus Solibacter sp.
GGAAACGGAAGCGCGGGCAAACTGCTCAAGGACCCGGCGCTGTATGACGAAGCCAAGGCATCGCTGGCGGAGATTCGCGGGCTGCTGGCCGATCTCAATGCCGGCAAGGGGACGGCGGGCAAGCTGCTCAAGGATGACGCGCTGCACCAGCGGCTGGAAGAATTAGTGGCCAAATTCAACGGCACCATCGACAAGATCAACGCCGGACAGGGCACGCTGGGGCAGATGCTGGTCAACCCGGCGTTGTTCGACTCGCTGGTCGGCGCGACGCGCGAGTTCCAGTCGCTGGCCAAGGACATGCGGGCCAATCCCAAGAAGTTTCTCACCATCCGGCTAGCGCTGTTTTGATTCCCATCTTGATCCAACGGAAACAACTCGTAGTCAACGCCGACGATTTCGGTTTCACGCCGGACGTCAACGCCGGCATCGTGGAAGCGCACCGCGATGGGATTCTGACGGCGACCACGCTGATGGCCAACGGCGATGCCTTCGAGGATGCGGTCCGATTGGCGCGCGAGACACCGGCGCTGGACATCGGCTGTCACCTGGTGCTGATCGGCGGGCACTCGCTGGTCACGAAGAAGGCCTTTCCGGCGACGGCGGCGCAACTGATGGCGGCGCTGGCTACGGGCCGGATTCGGGTGTACGACGAGTTGGCGGCGCAGGTGCGGCGTATCGTGTACGCGGGGCTGCGGCCCAGCCACCTGGATACTCACAAGCACACGCACCTGGCGCCTCCGGTCCTGGATGCGGTGGCGCGCCTGGCGGAGGAGTTTGGCGTGCACTGGGTGCGGCGGCCGTTCGATTTTCCGCTGCACGCGCTGCGCGGCGGGGTGCCGCGCATGACGCGGCTGGCCAGCGGCGCGCTGGGGTTGATGCGGCGGCGATTCCACCGCGTCCTGACGCAGCACGGATGCCGCACCACGGACCACTTCGCGGGGTTCCAGATCACCGGCCGCTTGCGCACGGCGGAGTTGGTGGAACTGATGTCGGTGATTCCGGGGGGGAGCACGGAGTTGATGGTCCATCCGGGGCGCTGCGGCCCAGCGCTGCGCGCGGCGCGCACGCGGTTGAAGGAGAGCCGGGAAGCGGAACTGGCCGCGCTGGTGGCGCCGGAGGTGCGGGCGGCGATGCTGCGGCACGGGGTCGAGCTGGTGAACTATGCGGGGCTGGGCTGAGTGAGCACCACCTCACATGCAACGCGTCCTGGCCAGACCGCGGAAGCGCTTGGAGTTTGCGGGATGCACTTTGACGCGGAGACGCGGAGGCGCTGAGGAAAACGCGGAGAAGACCTGGAGAGAAAGGCAAAACCTGAGAGCGCGGAGGAAGCGGAGAAGAGCGTGTGGGCGGCGCGATTTCGATCGTCCGGCGCGATGGCTGTCTACGATGGTATTGTGAACCCATGTCGAGTTTGAGCCCGCGGGAAGGGAACCCGGTATCGGCCGGCGCCGCGCCGAAATTCGAGCCCGTCTTCACGCGCGGCGCGCTGTTTGTCCTGATCGCGCTGCTGCTGGGCGAGACGACGATCAACTTCATCGATCGGCAGGTGGTGTCGGTGCTGGCGCCGGTGCTGCGCGGGGAGTTCCACTTGAGCAACGGCCAGTACGCGGACATCGTGAACTGGTTCATGGGGACCTACGCGATCGCACTTCCCATTGCCGGATGGGTACTCGACCGGTTGGGCGTGGGCCGCGGACTCACCTTGGCGGTGAGCTGGTGGTCGGCGGCCGGAATGGTGACCTCGTTGGTCAAAGGGCCGCTGAGCCTGGGAATGGCGCGCAGCCTGCTGGCGGTGGGCGAGGCGGGGGCGTGGCCGGCATTCGCCAAAGCCACGGCCACCTGGGTGCCGGCCGAGGCGCGCACCCTGGCCATCGGCGTGTGCAACAGCGGATCGAGCCTGGGGGCGATGATTGCGCCTCCGCTGGTGGTGGGGGTCACGGCGATCGCGGGCTGGCGCGGCGCGTTCATCGTCACAGGGGCGATCGGCTTCCTCTGGGTGTTGGCGTTTCAGCTCTTCCGGCGGGCGCATCCGGAGATGGCCATCGCCGAGCGCGCGCCCGTCGCCTATGGGGATCGTGTGCGCTGGGTGGAATTGCTTCGATACCGGCAGACCTGGGCGGTCTTCTTCTGCCGCTTCTTTGCGGACCCCTTGTGGTTCTTCTACGTATTCTGGATTCCGGAATTCCTGACCCGTGAGCGCGGCCTGAGCATGGCCGGCATCGCCGCCGTGGCGTGGATTCCTTTTCTGGTTGCCGACGTAGCCAACTTCACCGGCGGGTACCTGACGCTGCGCCTGCAACGCGCCGGTTGGAGCGCCAATCGCACGCGCAAGACTCTGATGGTGGGGGCGGCGCTGCTCTCGCCGCTGGGAATCCTGGCGGTATTCGCGCATTCCCTGTTTTGGACCATGGCGATGATTTCGGTGGCGATTTTCTTCTGGATGTTCTGGTCGATCACGGTCCACAGTTTGCCGGGCGACTACTTTCCGCCGCGCGCCGTGGCGTCGGTTTACGGGATTGCGGGGACGGGTTCCACGCTGGGCTCCGTGATCAGCACGTGGGCCGTGGGCCGCACGCTGGATGTCACCCACAGTTATGCGCCGGTGTTCATCGGAATCGGGCTGCTGATGCCCATCGCGCTACTGCTGGGGATGAGCTTGATGGGCCGGGTGGAGCCGGTCAAGGATTTTTAGCGGGCGGTGAAAGGCAGCGGCATGGCGGCGACCGATGCGATCGCGAACGACGTTTTCATCGCCACCTCCGCCCCGCTATAGTATTATCTGGATTCCAGCCTCACATGGCGAAGCCTACCAGCCAGGAACGCCGCAAACAAGCCCTCCGCCAGCGCCGGGCCGAAGAGCAGCGCGAATTCGACCGCCAAGACGCGGGCTATCTGTATGGCGACGCTGTCCGCGCACACCGTTCCGGCGATATTCCGGCCGCCGACCGCTTCCTGAAGAAGACCCTGATCCTCGATCCCAATCACACCGGCGCGATGGATTTGCTGGCCCAGATCCATCGCGACGCCGGACACTTCGCCGAGGCGCTGGGGTACCTCCAACGGCTGCGCAAGGCCGACCCCAATCCCACAGCGCTCTACAACATCGCCGTGCTCCATAACATGATGGGCCAGATGGAGAAAGCATCCGATACGATGCGCGAGTTCCTGGCCGAAACCAAGGGGCGGTATGAGCCCGAGTGGCAGCGGCTGCGGAAATCGGCCGAATCGTTCCTGCAACTCACCCGGCCTAAGCCCGCACCCGAAAAACCCGCGCCGCCTCCGGCCAAATCCGCCGCACCCGCGCCGCCTCCGCCCGCGCCCATAACCGCTCCCGCACCCGCGCCGGAGAAGCTTCCCGAACTACCGCGCGCGGCGGTTCAGTTTTTCCCCACTGCTACGCCCGCCTTCGCCAATCAGGGAACCGTCGCCGATTACTTCCTGCGCCGCCAGTGGATCGAGTTGCAGATGGCCCAGAACTTCGAGGACCTGCTCTGCCTTCCCTCGCTCCACGGCGTCGACACCTACATCTACCAGCAGGAAACCGTGCGTAAAGTGCTGCGCCATTTCAAAGGCCGGGCGCTCTTGGCCGACGAGGTCGGCTTGGGCAAAACCATCGAAGCCTGCCTGGTGCTGAAGGAGTATTGGATGCGTGGCCTGGTGCACAAAGCGCTGGTCCTCACACCGCCCTCGCTGGTCTCTCAATGGAAGGGTGAACTCATCGAAAAGTTCGGCCTGGCCCCGGTCTCGCCGGATGGCGCCGAATTCCGCCGCGACCCGGCGCGGTTCTGGAAATCCGAACCGCTGGTGGTCTGCTCCATCGCCCAGGCGCGGCTCGACCTTCACGCCAAGACCATCGCCGCCGTGCCCTGGGACATGGTGATCGTGGACGAAGCCCACTGCCTCAAAAGCCGCTCCAGCGCCAACTGGCAACTGGTAGACTCGCTGCAGAAAAAGTTCATCTTGATGCTCACCGCCACCCCGGTGGAGAACAATCTGATCGAGTTGTACAACCTGATCACGCTGCTCAAGCCCGGCCTGCTCTCTACCGAGCCCGACTTCCGCAAGACTTACGTCACGCCGGGCAAACCCAAGGCGCCCAAGAATCCCGAGCAGCTTCGCGCCATGCTGGGCGACGTGATGATCCGCAATACCCGCGCCGCGGCCGACGTCAAACTGCCGCGCCGCATCGCCGCCAGCGTCCCGGTGACGCCATCCAAAACCGAAGCGGAGACCTACGACCGCGTGTCGCGGTTCGTCGCCGGCCGCTACCGGCAGCCGTCGGGCAAGCAGGCCCCGCCGGGCGCGCTCGACCTGATGCTGCGGCAGGCGGGCAGCAGCCCGCAGGCGCTGGCCCGTTCCGCCGCCCACGCCTTGGCCGAGGCCAACTGGGTGGACGCAGCCGGGCGCCGCGAACTCGAGGCCATCTTCGACCTGGCGGCCAGCGTGGACGAAAGCGCCAAGGGGATTCAGTTAGGCAAAATGCTGGCCGCGCGGCAATCGAAGGCCGTGGTCTTCACGGAGTTTTTCCCCACGCTCGACCACCTCCGGCGCGTCTGCGAGCAGCACGATGTCCCCTACGCCTTCTTCAGCGGCGAGCTTTCGCGCGCCGAGAAGGACGCCGCTATCGCTCACTTCCGCGACCATGCGCGCGTGCTGCTCTCCACCGGCGCCGGCGGCGAAGGACGCAACCTCCAGTTCGCCGACACCATCGTGAATTTCGATTTGCCCTGGAACCCCATGCGCATCGAACAGCGCGTGGGCCGCGTCCATCGCATCGGCCAGGACCACGACGTTTTCGTTTTCAATTACTGCCAGGAGGGCACCGTCGAGGAGCAGATTCTGCGCGTGCTGCACGATAAGATCAATATGTTCGAGCTGGTAGTGGGAGAGATGGATGCCATCCTCGGAACCCTCGACGACGCCCGCGACTTCGCTGAAATCGTGATGGACCTGTGGATCTCCGGCCGCGAATCGGGCGAGGTGGAACAGTCGTTCGAGGAGCTGGCCCGGCGCCTGCTGGACGCCAAGAAACACCACGTCAAGGTTCAGGAACTGGACGAAGCCCTCTTCGCCCACGACTTCGAGGTGTAGATGCCGAGGTGTAAATGGTAGACATCGTCGATTGGGCCAGAGACCTGCTCGTCAGCCGCGGAGCGCTGGTCGAGACCGAAGAGGCCGGCGCCCTGCGCGCCCTGCTTCCGGCGGAACTGGCCGCGGCGCTGGAGTCGCGCGAGTGGCTCTCGTTGCGCTTCGGCGGCGGCGCGGGCGCGAGCGACGAAAACGAATGGCTCGACCGCCTCAGCCGCCTGTTGCCGCCAGATGCCCGCGTGGTGAGCGCGCGCCTGCGCCGCCCCGTCCTGGTGCCGCCGGTCGATGCCACTGGCGCCTTGGACCGCGGACTGGCGCTGCAAAACGGCATCTGCCGTGTGATCGAAGACTACCAGCAAACCGCGCGCTACTACTTCTTCGGCTTTCACTACACCATCGAGAGCGACGAAACCAGCCTCGGTGTGGTGACCGTCTGCCTCAACGCATCGGCCCGCACCCTGGTGCCGCAGCCGGAATTCCTGGCGAAGGCGGTAAAGGACGATCTGGAGGAAGACCCGCAACCGGCGATTCCGCGCGACGAACTGGCGCAGCTTTTC
>JADGNT010000382.1 GCA_017883345.1 Candidatus Solibacter sp.
CCATCGGCGCCGGAACCAATCGCGGGAGTGGCGATCACCTTCATGGTGGCGATATCGGTGACCGCCATCATCTTATTGCTGCACACGCTGAACAGCTTCTTGTTCTTGACGTCGATGGCCAGGCCGGACGGGCCTTCGCATGGGGCTAGCGACGTGCGGCGGGTCACGCCGGGCTTGGCGGCATCGATCTCGACGACTTCGCTGGAGTTTTCGATATTGACGTAGAGCTTGCCGGCGCCATCCATGGCGCAGTTTTCCGGCTTCTCGCCGATCGGGAAGGTGGCGATGATCTCATTGTTCTTGGCGTTGATGGCGGTCGAGTCGTTGCTCCTGCCATTCATGGTGAAGATGCGCTGCGTCTTGGGCTCGTAGCAGATGGCATCGGGATTCTGCCCGGTAGCGGGCTCGCCGGTCTTTTGCAGCGTCTTCAGATCGAAAATGGTCACCGAGTTGGATTGCCCGTTGGAGATGAAACCCTTGCCCACGTCGCTCGCCACGGCGATGCCGTGCACGCCGTGCAATTGGGTGATTTGTCCGACCACCTTGCCGGCCTTGATATCCACCACTTCCACAATGCCGCCGTGCGAAGCGAAGATGCGCTGCGTGACCGGGTCGACGGAGAGGTAATCCCAACCGCCGGTGCCGCCTACCTTGATCTTGTTGAGAACCTTGTAGCCTTCGGCGCTGAACGCGGCCGCGGCCAACAGAACGAATAGCAGAGTCTTTTTCATCGTGTGTTACTCCTTACCAGGTGTTAGTTATGTTGTGGGGCAGGCGCTTCCGCCTGCCAACCCCAAATGCACGGAACGTTGGCAGGCGGAAGCGCCTGCCCCACCTTAGTCATTCCGGCCTCCAATATAGTAGTGAACGGCCGGGGTCACCACCAGCGAGAGAACCATCGAGGCGAGGATGCCGCCGATCACCGCGATGGCCAGGGGTTGGAGCATTTGCGAACCGGCGCCCAAAGCGAGCGCCAGCGGAATCATGCCGGCCACGGTCGCCAGCGCGGTCATCATGATGGGGCGCAGGCGGCGTTCGCCGGCGCGGATCATGGCATCTTCGGCGCCGATGCCTTCGGCGCGGAACTTCTGGTCGGCATCGAGCAGCAGAATGCCGTTCTTGGCCACGATGCCGATCACCATGATCAAGCCCATGAACGAGGAGATGTTGAAGGTGGTGCCAGTGACCAGCAGCGCCAGGAAGACGCCGCAGGTGGAGAGCAGCGCCGAAGCGATCACGGCGACGGGCGCCGCGAAATTGCCGAACTCGAACAGCAGCACCACGAAGACCAGCAAAATCGCCAGGATCAGCACGAATGCCAAGTCCTTAAACGATTTCTGCTGCTCTTCAAACTGGCCGCCATACTGCACGTGGATGCTGGGCGGCACCTTCAATTCGTCGATGGTCTGCTGCACCTTGGCCATGCCGTCGCCCAGATTCATATCTTCGAAGCGCGCCGTCACCTGCACGTCGCGCTGCAGGTTCTCGCGGCGGATTTCGGTCTGGCCCGGGATCTCGCGCATGCCGGCCAGCGTGCCGATGGTGCCGGTCTTGCCGGTGCCACTGATCAGCAGCGTATTCTGGATGGCTTCGAGCGAAGCGCGGGTGCTCTTGGGGAAGCGCACGCGGATGCCATAGGAGCGGTCGTTGACCACCACGGGCGGCGGAGCGGGCTCGCCTTGCAGCATGGCGCTGGCATCGAGTTCCACTTCCTGCGCGGTAAATCCGGCGCGCGCGGCGGCGGCCGGGTCCACGCTAAAAACCGTGGCCGGCCCGCTGATGGTGTTTTCGATTCCATCCAGCACGTCGACTACGCCGGGGATCTTCTTGATGGCGCCGGCGATTTGCGGAGCCCAGGCGTGCAGCAATTCCGGATCCTGGCCGAAGAGCTTGATGACGACGGGTTCGGGCGCGCTGGTGAGATCGCCGATCATGTCCTGCAAAAGCTGCGGGAATTCCACGTCGAGCACCGGTTCCGCCTTTTTGATTTTGGCGCGCACGGCGGCGATCACTTCCTCGCCGCTCAGTTTGCGGCCGCGCTTCAGCTTGACCGAGATATCGCCGGTATTGGCTTCGGTCACCTGGGCGAGTCCCAGTTGCATGCCGGTGCGGCGCGACGTGCTCTCCACTTCCGGCATCTGGCGCAGCATCTCTTCCACGTGGGTGATGACGCGATTGGTCTCTTCGAGCGAGGAGCCGGCGGGCATGATGTAGTCGATGATGAAGCCGCCTTCGTCCATGGCGGGCAGCAGATCGCTGCCGGTGTGGGTATAGCAGAGATAGCTGCCGCCGATCAGGGCAAGCGAGAAGACGGCCAGAATCAGCGGGTGTTCCAGGGTGGTGCGCAGGGTGCGCTGGTAGATGCGCATCAGCCGGCCGGGCCCGCTGGCGGCGTCGGGGTGGAGTTTCTGTTTGCGGATGAAGTAGTGGCTGAGCGTCGGGGTCCAGGTCAGCGCCAGGGCGAGCGACGTGAGCAAGCTCACGCCCACAGTGACCGCCAGCGCGCGGAAGAAGACGCCGGTAACGCCGGTGATGGAGATCAGCGGGAGGAAGACCACGATCGGCGTAATAGTGGAGCCCACCAGCGGGGCGCGAATTTCGCGGATGGCGCTTGAGATGGCTTCGGCGCGCGATTGGCCGCTGTCGCGGTGCATGACGATGTTTTCCACCACCACGATGGCATCGTCGATCACCAGGCCCACGGCGGCGGCCAGCCCGCCCAGCGTCATCAGGTTGAAGCTCTGATCCATGATGCGCAGCACAATGAACGTAATGGCGATGGTGGCGGGGATGACTAACCCCGCGACCAGCGACGTGCCCCAATCGCGCAGGAACAGCACCATGATCAGCGAAGCCAGTACCAGGCCGATCAGGATGGCGTCGCGTACGCTGGCGATGGAATCCGTGACGATTTCCGACTGATCGTAGTACGGGCGCAGGTCGATGCCCTTGGGCAGTTCCTGGTGGATGCGCTCGATCTCGGCGTGCACCGCGCCGGCCACCACCACGGTATTGCTGTCCGGCTGCCGGTAGACGTTGAGCAGTACGGCGGGCTTGGCGTTGGCGGTGACCACGGTGTAGACCGGCATCACGCTGGGACCGACGGTGGCCACGTCGCCGATGCGCAGCGGCGCTCCCGCGGGGGTGGTCTTGATGACGATATCGCCGAGGTCGCCAGAGGTGCGCGCCTGCCCGCTGACCAGGCTCAGCACCAACTGGTGATTGGCCTCGATCAGCCCGGGCGAATCGATCATGTTGCTGCGGCCGATGGCGTCCAGAATGTTGGGAATCGTGACGCCGGCCTGCACGAGTTTGGCGGGGTCGGGTTGGACTTCGAACTCGGGCACCTGGCCGCCTTGCACGATGATGGAGGAAACGCCGTCCTGCCGGTTGAGGCGGGGCTTGAGTTCATAGTTGGCCATTTCCCAGAGCTTGTCCTGCGGGAACTTGTCCGAGGTCAGGCTGTAGCCCATGATGGGAAACGCGGCGAAAGTCAGGCGGTTTACCGTAATCTTGGCGGTGGACGGCAGGCTGGATTGCGCGCGCGCCATGGCGGCGTTGACCAGCTCCAGCGTGCGGTACATATCCACCTTCCAGGAAAAGAACAGGTCGATTTCCGCCGTGCCGCGGCTGGTGAGACTCCACAGATGATCCAGCCCGGGCACCGTATTGACGGCCTCTTCGATGGGCTTGGTGACCGTGACCAGCATCTGGTCGATGGGGAAAACGCCGTTGTCGATGCCCACTACGATGCGCGGGAAATTCGTCTCCGGGAAGACCGAGACCGGAATGGTGAGCGCGAGATAGGCGCCCACGGCGATCAGGGTAAGGATGACGAAGATGATGGGCTTACCGTGACGGGCCGTCCAGTGCGGCGCGTCGGGCGTCGTGATCTGTGGGCTGATCGGGTCGCTCATTTGGATTTCGGCTTGGCCTCGTCCTTCTTCTGGTCCTTGGCGCCCCCCGGTTCCGGCGGAGCGTTCTCGTCTTCGTCCGGGGCTTCCTTCACCGTGGTGTCGATGACCTTGACCTTGGCCTTGTCGTCGAGGCCGACGCCGCCCACGATGACCACCTCTTCGCCGGGGCGGACGCCGTTCAAGATCTGCACCTTGTCGCCCTCGCGTACGCCCAGTTTCACGCTCCGGCGGTGCGCGATGTTATCCGGGGTGATCACCAGGCAGGCCGTGCCGCCCTCTTCGCCGGGGAGGATCGCCGCGATGGGAACCACCGGTGTGGCCTTGATGACCTCCGTCATGATGGTGACGTGCACGCTGGTGCCGGGCTTGAGTTGTTCGCCGGGGTTCTCGGCCTGCACCCAGACCTGAATGGTGGTGCTGTTGGGGTCGGTGGCCGGGCTGACCACGGTCACCTTGCCTGTGACGGTCTGGTTGGTATCGATCTGGGTGATGGTGGCGGGCTGGCCGACTCTGACGGATGCCGATTGGTTCTGCGGAACGTTGGCGCGCGCAATGATCTTGGAGATATCCATCACCGTGACCAGCGGGGCGCCGGGCGTGGCCATCTCGCCGGCGTAGAGCGGGCGATCGGCGACGACGCCGGAGATCGGGCTGACAATCTGCGAGTAACTCACCTGGGCTTGAGAAGATTGCAGATGGCTGCGCGCGGCGTCCACCTGCGAGGTTGCGGTCTTGATCTGTTCTTGCTTGCCGACGGATTGGAGAGCGCGCAGATGCTCCTGCGCGGAGAGCAGCGCGCCGTGGGCCTGTGCATAGGCCACTTGCGCATCGTCCACCAGTTTGCGGGCCAGCGCGCCCTGCTGGAAGAGTTTCTCGCGATTGTCGAGCAGCTTCTTGGCGGCGTCCTCGGTCTGTTTGGCGGTATCCACGTCGGTCTGCGCCTTGAATACGGCTTCGGGAACTTGCGCGGAGGTGGTGGAGCGGAGGTTGGCCTCGGTTTGGGCGAGCAGCGCCTGGCTTTCGGCGGCGCCGGCGGTGAGATCGCGGCTTTCGAGCACGGCGAGCAACTGGCCCTGTTTGACGTGATCGCCGCGCTGCACCAGGAAGCGCTGCACCGGCGCCGCGATCTTGGCCGTCACCCCAGCCTGGTCGCGCGGGAAGAGCATGCCATCGCCCGCCACGATGCGGCGGATGGTGTCCTGGGTGACGGCGGTCACCTGGACGGGGGCGGGCGCTTCGGCCTCCGTCGCCTCCTTTTTGGAGCAGGAGACAAGGAGGAGGAGCGGAATGAGCAGGAGAGGTTTCTGATTCATGGGCTAGAAGACCCCGGTTAGAGTTTGCAGGGCGGCAAGCGCCAGACGGTAGCGCGCCAGCCCGTCGTCGTAGGCGTTGCGCGCGCCGAACAGCGTGGCTTGCGCGTCCACCACTTCGAGCACGGTGACTTCGCCGGCCTGGTAGCGCAGCGTGGTGAGCTTGAGGCTTTCCTCCGACAGATCGAGCGAGTGCTTGAGCGAGGCCATCTGGCTGGAGGCGACGTTGGCCTCCAGGTAAAACCCATTCAGGTTGGCGAGCAGTTGGCGCTGCGTGAAGCTGAGATCGGTGCGCGCCTGCTGGAGTTTGAGTTCGGCCTGCCTCACCTTGCTGCGCGCCGCGCCCCAGTTCCACACCGGAACATTGAGGCTGGCCACCACGTAGTTGCCGATGTTGTTCTGGCCGAATTCA
>JADGNT010000383.1 GCA_017883345.1 Candidatus Solibacter sp.
ACGCCGGGAACCAGTTCGCCGCGGTTGACCACCAGCGTGCCGTTGACCATCACATACGGGATGCCATCGGAGTACTGCGCCGGCTTCTCGAAGGTGGCGCGGTCGGTGACCCGTTCGGGGTCGAAGATGGCCAGATCCGCGTCGGCGCCGACGGCGATGCGTCCCTTGCTCTGGAGCCCCAGGCGGCCGGCGGGCATCGCGGTCATCTTGCGGACTGCGTCCATCAGGCTGAGAGAGTGCTGTTCCCGCACGTAGCGGCCCAGCACGCGGGCGAACGTACCGGCGGCGCGCGGGTGGCCCTTGCCTTCGTCCAGCAAGCCGTCGCTGGCCACCATGACGAGCGGATTGGAAAGGGCGAGCCGGACGATTTCCTCCGGGATGGAGTGTATGGCGACGAACCCGCCCTGCTGGCGGTAGCGCGCGAAACTCTCGGCGGTGAGGCGCTCGCCGGTCAACGCCCATTGCAGGTCGCCGAACGCGATGCCGCCCTGCCGCTGCTGCCAGCCCTCGGCGAAGATGGCGCTCGCCAGGTCCGTCATGCCCGCGGTATAGGGGTAGGCCTCGGTCGTGATGTCCAGGCCGCGCTGGCGCGCTCCCTGGATCATCTCCAGGCAGAGCGCCGTCTCGCGCAACCCCATGCTGGTGATGTGTACCACGTGGACCGAAGCGCCGGTGGCGGCGGCATCGGCGATCATCTCCTGAAGGGCGTCGATGACCCCGGGTTCCAGAGGCCCGCCATTGCGCATGTGAACGAAGAGCGGGACCTTGCGGGCGGCCGCCAGGCGGAACAGGCTGAGGACTTCGGCGCGCGATTCATACGGCAGATAGGCGATGCCGAGTCCGATGCCGGGGGCGCCTTCGTCGAGGCCGCGGGCGACGCGGTCCAGGATCTGGCGAAACTCCTCCGGCGTGGCGGCGCGCTCCACCGCGCGGTCGCGGGGCAGCAGCGTGCCGCTATCGTGCATCACGGCGATGCGCGCCGGGATCTCGCCGCTGGCCGCGCCGTAATTGATCAGCGAGCGCCCCTCGCGCTGCGCGTACCAGGCCGCGGCGGGGTGGACGCCGACTTCGAGTTCCAGCGCCGTGGTGACGCCGTCGCGCGCCTTGAAACGGTAGTTCTCCGGAGTCTGCCCGTGGGAATGCAGGTCGATGAAGCCCGGGGCCACCACCAGGCCCTTGGCGTCGATGGTGGTGCGCGCCGCCCGTGCAGCCAGCGGCGCGACGGAGACGGCCGCGATCTTGCCGCCGCGGATACCGATGTGGCGCACGGCATCGAGGTTGGTGGCCGGATCGAGCACGCGCCCGTTGGCGATGGCGAGATCGTAGGTCTGCGCGAAGAGGGGAAGAGTGAAGAGGGCAAGGGCGAGCCGCATTGGAGAATTGTAGCAGCGGGGGGAAGAAGAATGCCCCCAGGAATGGGGTCATGGCAGCCTAAAAGGCTACGCTACGGTGCGGTAGGGTAAGCTGGAAGCCTATGGTTAAATGGCTTCTCTTATTCGCGGCCGCCGTGTCGATCTCCGCAGCCGACCCGAAGGCCGATGTGCTTTCGGCAATGGAATCCTGGAAACAGGCGATTTTGAAGAAGGACGCGGCGGCGCTCGACCGTCTGCTCCATCCGGACCTCACCTACAGCCATTCGGACGGCAAAACCCAGACCAAGGCCGACATCCTGAAGGCGCTCCCCAACACGCAATCGATCACGTTTGGCGAGAGCAGCGTCCGCGTCTACGGGAATACGGCGCTGGTGAAGGGACCGGTCGAATTCGTCAACAACGCCGCCAACGGCGCGACTACGACGCTCAATCTCAGCGTGCTTCAGGTGTGGCTGAAAGGCTCCAACGGCTGGCAACTGGTGGCGCGCCACTCGACGAAGCTGATCCCGTTACCCTAACGCCAGCGCCTGTTCCAGGTCGGCGAGGATGTCTTCGGGCGCCTCGATACCCACCGAGAGCCGCACCAGGTTGTCGCGAATGCCCATGCGTTGGCGGTGCTTCGGGGAGAGTTCGCGGTGGGAGCTCATCACCGGATAGAGCATCATGGTGTGCACGTCTCCCAGGGAGGTGGCGCGCACAATCATCCGCAACGCGTCCATGAACCGGAAGACCTCTTCCCGCCCCGCGTCCCGGATCTCGAAGCTGACCATGGCGCCGTACAGGTTCGGCGGGAACAGCCGCCGGATGGTGGCCTGATCGGGATGGCGCGGATCGCCGGTGAAGTAGACCCGCTCCACGCGCGGATGCGCGGCCAGCCAGGACGCCACGTGGCAGGCATTGGCGCACTGCCGCTCCATGCGCAGCGGGAACGTCTTGATGCCGCGCATCGTCAGGTAACATTCAAATGGGCCCAGCACCCCTCCGATGGTGCGGCCCAGCGCGCGCAGTGAATCGGCGTGCTGGCGGAGGGTCACCACCACGCCACCCAGCACGTCGCCGTGGCCGGCCAGATATTTGGTCACGCTGTGGACGCTGAAGTGCGCGCCCAATTCCAGCGGCCGAGCGAGCAGCGGCGTGGCGAAGGTGTTGTCCACCACCAGCGCCGCCCCCGCCTGGTTCGCGATGGCGGCGACAGAATCGATTTCCGCGACGCGCAGCAGCGGATTGGAAATGCTCTCCATCACGATGCAGCCCGGCTGGGCCTCGGCCACCACCGCGCGCAAGGAAGCGAGATCGCAGACGTCGGCGAAGCGGACGCTGACGCCCGAGGGCTCGAACACGTTCATCAGCAGGCCCACGGTAGTGCCGTACATGGCATTGGCCGCCACGATGGAGCGCCGGCGGTCGGTGAGCGCGCTGAGGATGGCGGTGTGCAGCGCCGCCATGCCGGACGCGCACGCCAGGGCCGCATCGCCAGATTCCAGCGCGCACATGAGTTCTTCCAGCGCGGCCGCCGACGGATTGTCGTAGCGCGCGTAGCAATAGCCCTTTTCCGCGTCGCCGAAGACACGGTCGAGTTGCTCCATGGACTCGTAGAAGTAGCTGGTCGCGGTGTGAATCGGGGTGGTAACGGGAACGTGCGTGCCGGCGCGCTTGCGATCGCCGGAGTGCACAGCTTTGGTGTGAATATTCAAAACCTACTTCCTCTTCCAGCGCACGCCGCTCTTGGTGTCTTCGAGGATGATGCCCTGCTCCAGAAGCTGGTCCCGAATCCGGTCGGAGAGCGCGAAGTCGCGGGCCTTCTTGGCGGCGGTGCGCTCGGCCACGCGCGCTTCGATCTCGGCATCGGAAAGGCCGCCGGCTTTGGCGCTGGGCTGGAGCACGTCGAAGATGGAATCGAACAGTCCGAGAAACTCGAGGGCGGCCGGCGCGTTGGCGGCGCGGAACTCGCCCGCATCCATGGCGCTGTTGGCATCGCGCACAAACTCGAAGACAGCCGCCAGGGCTTCGGCGGTATTGAGATCGTCGTTGAGACTCTCGGTGAACGCCTGGGACGCCTGCGCGGTGCGCGCCAACAGTTGCTGGTTGAGCCCTTCGGCGCAGCGGTCGGTCTCCAGGCGCAGTTTGAAATTCCGTAGGCGGTCGATCGAAATCGCGGCGGATCTCAAACCGTCCATCGTGAAGTTGAGCGCCTTGCGGTACGGCACCGAGGCCAGCAGGTAGCGGATGGATTCGGGTGCATGCCCCTTGGCCACCAGGTCGCGCAACGTAAAGTAGTTGCCCAGCGACTTGGACATTTTCTGCCCCTCCACCATGAGGAACTCGGCGTGGAGCCAGAAGCGCGAAAACGGTTTGCCGGTCAGCGATTCCGATTGCGCGATCTCGTTTTCGTGGTGCGGGAAGATCAGGTCGACGCCGCCCGCGTGGATATCCAGGGTCTCCCCCAGATACTTGATCGCCATCACGGAGCACTCGATGTGCCAGCCGGGGCGCCCCGGACCGATCGCGGAGTCCCAGAAGAGCTCGCCCTCCTTGGGCGTCTTCCAAAGCGCGAAATCGCGCGCGTCGGCCTTCTCATACTCGTCGACATCCACTCGGGCGCCGGTCAGATTGCCGCTGAAATCGTTGTGCGAAAGCTTGCCGTACCCCGGAAAGCTGGCGATCTTGAAGTAGACCGAACCCTCGGTGGCGTACGTGTGTTGGCCATCGCCCAATTGCTGGATCGCCGCCACCATGTCGGGGATGTGTTCGGTGGCCGGCACCAGCCGTTCCGGGCGCTCCAGGCGCAGCGCGGCGCAATCTTCCAGGAAGGCTTCCGTATAGACCTTCGTGTACTCGGCGAGCGACTGGCGGGCGGCCACGGCGTTGCGAATGATCTTGTCATCGACGTCGGTGATGTTCATCACGTGGTTTAACTGGAAGCCGTTGGCGCGCAGACACTTGCGCAGCAGATCCACGAACGTGAAGGTGCGGAAGTTGCCGATGTGGGCAAAATCGTAGACCGTGGGTCCGCAGGTATACATGCGGACGGTATTATCGCTCGCCGGGGTGAATTCCTCCACCTGCTGAGACAACGTGTTGTAGAAGCGCAGCGCCATAAAGAAAGGGGGAACTTTCATCCTATCAGACGGGCCGCCACACGAACGATGCGGCGTGGATACGGGTGCTTATTAACCGGTTTTCGGGGTGATGGCGGCGAAGGCGCAGCGTTGGCCCATGTCGAGGCCCGCGCGGGGATCGGTGGGGATTTGCGGTTCGTTCATAGAAACTCCAGGGCCTCGAAACCGGACAGATTTGTCCGGTCCGGGGTGATACGGTTTGTTGATACTAAGAAAGTTAAGTGGCACGGAACGCGAAAAAACCGGACAAACATGTCCGGTTCGCCCTTCCAGCCCGGTGAGAGGGTTGCCCCCCTGATTTCATCGTACGACCGGGATGGATGGAATTAGGGGGTGGCGGAAGGGGTGTGGGGACGGTAAGTGTTTGGGGTGGAGTAGGTTAAGGGCTGAAAAACAACTGATAAAGGTTTCATCAGATTCGCGGCCGAAAGAGATGGAGGGAGGAAGAGGAGCTTGGATGCCGCGAATGTGATGAAACCGTGCAGTGAACTAAACCTTGACTGATAAAGGTTTCTTCAGTTTCGCGGCCGAATAGACCTGATGGAAGAAGATGAGCTTGGAGGCCGCGAAAGTGAGGAGTCGCTAATCAGCGACGAATCTTCATCTCTGCTACTGTGATGTATTCGGAGTCACCACTGCTAAATGGAGATGCGGAGTAGCCCTCACCCTTCGGCGGCAAGGAGGGAAAGGACGCGCAAACGCGCTTCGCCTACAAGACGGGCGCCACCCAAGTGCTATTCCTCCAGCATGTGATCGACAGCCTGAAGCCGGGCGGCCGATGCGGGATCGTGCTCGACGAGGGCGTGCTGTTCCGGACGAATGAAAACGCATTCGTGCAGACGAAGAAGAAGTTGCTCGACGACTGCGACCTGTGGTGCATCGTGAGCCTTCCCGGCGGCGTGTTCAACGCGGCGGGCGCCGGCGTGAAGACGAACCTTCTCTTCTTCACCAAGGGTGGCCCCACGGAGAGCATCTGGTACTACGACCTCTCCGATATCAAGGTCGGTAAGAGAACACCGTTCACGCTGGACCGGTTCGACGACTTCTTCAGCTTGCTGCCCGGCCGCGAGACAAGCGCGCGCAGTTGGACGGTCACGCGGGCCCAAATCGACGCCCGGAACTTCGATCTGAAGGCCGTGAATCCG
>JADGNT010000384.1 GCA_017883345.1 Candidatus Solibacter sp.
GGGGACAGACAGGACTGGCAGCGAATTTCCGGCAAAATGCGCCGGAAATCCATGCCAGTCTTGTCAGTCCCGGGGGCGCTCGTGGGTGGCGATGAAGTCGCCATGGCAGTTTTTCATGAGCTTTCGCGGGCCGAAGGCCCATCCCAACAGAGTCGAAAAACCACCTCGCACATCGCGGAACCCCGTACCTGCCGGTTTGAGGAAAGACACGCCTCTTTGGACTACCCTGTTAAACTGTTGGCGTGAACCCGAAGGAGGAATACTCTCGCACGGAGGTCCGCCGCAAGTTCGGGCTCTCCGAGCGCCAACTGCGAGGTTGGGAGCGCCAGCGCCTGATACCGGAGGCGAGTTCCTATACCTTCTCCGACCTGATCGCCTTCCAGACCCTGATCAAGCTGCGCGAAAACAAGATTTCCTCGAAGGAGATTTTCCGCGCGCTGGAATCGCTGCGCGAAAAACTGGGGTGGATGAAGCAACCGCTCAGCGAACTTCGGGTGGTGTCCGAGGGCGGACGCATCGCGGTGCACCTGTCGGGCCAGAAGATGGAGGCCATCAGCGGCCAGATCCTGTTCGATTTCGATGCCAGCGAACTGGGCGGCATCAAGATCTTCCCGGAGCGCAAGCCCAAGATCAACCGCACCCGCGAATCCGAGGACTGGTTCCAGAAGGGGCTGGAGCTGGAGGAGACCGGCGCGCCCGTGGAGGAAGCGGTGGACGCCTACCAGAAGGTGTTGGACCTCAACCCCGGAGCCGCCGGGGCGCTGGTCAACCTGGGCACGATTTACTACCGTCTCCGCAAATTCGCTGAGGCCGAAAAGTACTATCTGGCGGCGATTGAGGCGGACCCCGGATATCCCCTGGCGCAATTCAATCTGGGCAACCTGTACGATGAGCAGGGACGCCTTCCGGAAGCCCTCGATTTCTACCGGCGCGCCCTGGCGCTGAATCCCCATTACGCCGACGCGCACTTCAACCTGGCGCTCTTGTGCGAGCGTCAGGGCGAGGCCATGAAGGCCGTCCACCATTGGAAGGCCTACCTGAAACTGGACAATTCCGGACAGTGGGCCGAGATCGCCCGCCGTCAGTTGGAACGCTTGCGGCAAGCGGTGATCCGGTAGAGTGGGACAGACGGAGCGTCTTGCGTCGTCTGTCAACTTCCAGCGCACGACAGACCACGGAAACCGATGGTCTGTCCCACCTTGCTATCCTTAATACTTGGAGCCATCGAATTGAATCGAATCGTGTTGGCGTTTCGCGCCTTCTTTAGCCTTGTGTTTTCCGGCGAACTCTCCGCGGAGATCCTGATCGCTCTCAACCTCTCGCGACGCTCTTCCGCCGCGCCGGCGAAAGCCGCCGCGCCCGTGCCCGCCGCGCCCGCGGTCCGCGCCTCCGACGGCGCGCTGCAGATTCTCGGCATTTTGCAGCGCGACTCGCGGCTGATCGACTTCCTGATGGAGGACGTGTCCGCCTACTCCGACGACCAGATCGGGGCCGCCGTGCGCGAGCTTCACGATCAGTGCCGCGATGCCATCGCCCGCTACGTTACGCTCGCCCCGGTGATCGACGGCGTGGAAGGCACCTACGCCAAGGCGCCCGCGCAGGACGCGAACCTGGTGAAATTCGTGGGCAACGTCCCGGCCAAGCCGCCGGCCGGCGGAACTCTCCGGCACAAGGGATGGCGCGCCACCAAGGTGGAACTGCCGAACCTGGCGGCGAAGCAGGACGCCACGATTATCGCCCCGGCGGAAATTGAAATTGAGTAAGAAAACGCAGTCACCGCGGTACGTCATCGGCATCGATCTCGGCACCACCAACTCGGGCGCCGCCTACGCGGAAATTCGCCCCGGCGCCGACCCGTTCGCGCCAGCCAACGTCGAGCTTCTGCCGATTCCGCAACTCACCAACCCGGGCGAGGTGCGCGACGAAGACCTGCTGCCCTCGTTCCTCTATCTCCCGGGCCCGAGCGACTTCCCGGCCGGCAGCCTCGCGCTCCCCTGGGACGAAACGCGCGACTACGTGGTGGGCCGCCTGGCCCAAAAGCGCGGCGTGGAGAACGCGGGCCGCCTGGTGTCCTCGGCCAAGAGCTGGCTGTCGCACTCGGCGGTGGACCGCACCGCGCCGCTGCTGCCCTTCCGCGCCCCGGAAGGCGTGGCGAAAATCTCGCCCGTGGAGGCCAGCCGCCGCTACCTGGACCACCTGCGGCAGGCGTGGGACGCCAAGATGCCCGACGCGCCGTTCCAGGCGCAGCAGGTGCTGGTCACCGTCCCCGCATCCTTCGACGCGGTGGCGCGCGAACTGACCCTGGACGCCGCCAGACAGGCTGGCTACGAGAACATCACGCTGCTGGAAGAGCCGCAGGCCGCGTTCTACGCGTGGCTGGAGCGCCATCCGGATTGGCGCCAGCGGGTGGCGGTGGGCGACCTCATCCTGGTGGTGGATATCGGCGGCGGCACCACGGATTTCACGCTGATTGCGGTGACGGAGGCGAACGGCGAACTCTCGTTGAGCCGCGTGGCGGTGGGCGAACACATTCTGCTGGGCGGCGACAACGTGGATCTGGCTTTGGCCGGCGTGGTGGCCCTTCGCTTGGCCGAGAAGGGCACCAAGATCGACAGCCGGCAGCACCTGGCGCTGTGGGCCAACTGCCGCGTGGCCAAGGAAAAGCTGCTGGAGCCCGGGGCGAAGGCGAAAGAGCAGGCGGTCACGATTCTGGGCAAAGGCACGGGACTGGTGGGTGGCACCGTCAAGGCGATGCTGCTGGCCAGCGATATCGAGCAGGTGCTTGGCGCAGGCTTCCTGCCGGCGGTGGCGAGCACGGAGATGCCCGCGCACCAGCGGCGCGCCGGACTTCAGGAACTCGGCCTGCCCTACGCCGCCGACCCCGCGATCACGCGCCACATGGCGCGCTTTCTGCGACAGCAGGCGGCCACCGCGGAACACGGCGCGGTGCGGCGCGGACCGAGCGGTCTGGCCTGCCCGACCCACGTCCTGTTCAACGGCGGCGTGCTCAACGCCGATCTGGTGCGCCAACGCATTCTCACCACACTCAACGCGTGGCTGGGCGAAGAAGGCATGCCGCCGGTGAAAGCGCTGGCGGGCGAAGATCTGATGCACGCCGTGGCGCGCGGCGCGGCGTATTACGGCCTGGCGCGCACCGGCCGCGGCGTACGGATCCGCGGCGGCGTGCCGCGCACGTACTATGTCGCGGTGGAATCCGCGATGCCCTCGATCCCCGGTTTCCCAGCCCCGATCAAGGCGCTGGCGGTGGTGCCGTTCGGCATGGAAGAAGGCACGGACACGCGCATTCCGGGCCGCGAATTCGGCCTGGTGGTGGGACAGCCCGCCGAGTTCCGATTCTTCACCAGCGCGAGCCGCAAGAACGATCAGCCGGGCGATTTGATTGAAGATTTCGGCGACGCTCTCGAAGAGCTCTCGCCGATGGAGGTCAGCTTCGACGCGGGAGAGACGACGGAAGTAGTGCCGGTGTCTTTCGAGAGCATCGTGACGGAGACGGGCATGCTGCAACTGTGGTGCGTGGCGCGCGACGGCCGCCGCTGGAAGCTGGAGTTCAACGTGCGCGAGCGGGTGCAGTGAGTGAGTCGGCGGTGTTGACTATTACGCGATGCGGGTGTATATTTAGACTAGTCTAATCGACTGGTTGAAACGATATGCGCGAGATTCAAGCCTCGGAAGCAAAAACTCATCTGCCTCAGCTTCTGGACGATGTGGAGCGAGGCGAAACCCTGATCATTACGCGCCACGGACGCGCTATCGCCCGCATCGTCCCCGAAGTCAATCGCCGGCAGGAGGACATCGACAGCGCCATCGAGGGCATCATGGCCCTCCGCACACGAAACGGCAAAATCACGTTCGAAGAGCTTCGCTCTGCACGCGAGGAGGGCCGCAAGTACTGATGGCCTTCGTGCTGGATGCCTCGGTTACGGCCTGTTGGGCATTTGAGGACGAGGACCATCCGCAGGCCGACCTGGCCCTACGGAGAGTGCGGACCGAAGAAGCCGTCGTGCCCAGTCTGTGGTGGTTTGAGGTTCGCAACATCCTGGTGGTCAACGAGCGCCGGAAACGAATCACCGAGTCCGGCACGGCGAGTTTTCTTCGAGACCTTACTCGCATCCCGATCCGGGTGGATCGCGTTCCGGTGGAGGCCGAAGTTCTCCGGCTGGCGCGGGCACACCGGCTGTCTGTATACGATGCCGCCTACTTGGAGCTAGCCCGCCGGGAGGGCTTGCCGCTGGCGACGCTTGATCGGGATCTTGCCGTCGCCGCCCGCGCCGAGAGCGTGCCGCTCCTCGGAGAGAGTTGAGCAGCGGCGGCATGTCAATACGGTCAACCGGGCGGGAGATTCGCCTTGCGGCCGGCTTCGGCGGCGAACTGATAGACAGCCGGGAAGTCCGCTTTCTCGATGTCGGGGTGCTCCTCAAGGATTTGCTCCTCGGTCATGCCGGCGCCGAGCCAGCCGAGAACGTCCCATACAGTAATGCGGAGGCCTCGTATGCAGGGTTTGCCGCCACGCTTGCCCGGCTCGATGGTAATCCTGCTGCTGACTGCTGACCTGCGCTGTCCCCTTCTTAGTATGCCATCGGCCGCGAGCCTGTGCATCCTTGTCATGCGCAACTCCGATAGCTGCCAACGGAAGCGAATCTCCGGTCCGGCTTTCACCTCCCGATAGGTGGTTTTTGAAAGCTGCCGCCGATGGCCGGGCCTTCCCTTGGGGCAACGAACGCGATCCCTCGCACGCCAACGTGGGCACTCACGTGCTCCGCCCGGTGAACGATTTCCCGGGCGGCGCCAGCCCGTTTGGCGCCCTCCAAATGGTCGGCAACGTGTGGGAACTGGTCGATCGGTTGCGCCCGCCGAGTCCGCAAGCCTTGAAGAGCTACCCGAAACTGAAGCCTCCGCCGAGCGCCGACGAGCCTTGGTACATGATCCGCGGCCAATCCTGCGGCGAACCGCCGCTCGATGCGGTGATCTCCGAATCCGCTCCTGTCCCGGCGCGGTGGAAAGACATCTATATCGGATTCCGCTGCGTGAAAAACGCGCCCTAAGCTGCGGCGGATGAACACAGTCCGCCCACGTCCTCCACTTGCCAGGACGAATACCATGTGCCATTGTGAAATGGTATGACGCTCAAGATAGACAAAGCGGGGCGCGTGATTCTCCCCAAGCCCGTGCGGGATCGGCTCGGTCTACACGCCGGGAGCGACCTCGAAATCCAGGAAACCACGGATGGCGTCGTGCTCCGGCCCGCCGACCGAAGACCTTCCATGGTCAAGAAAGGAAGCTTTTGGGTTCACACCGGCGAGCTTCCGCCAGGCTATGACATCCTCAAGGCCATCGATGAAGATCGTGAGGAACGAATGCGCAAGGCATGGGGCCTGTGAACTGGTATTTCGACACCTCGGTATTGGTGGCCGCGGCGGTGACGCATCACCCGCACAACGCCCCGGCTTTAGCCGTTCTCGAAGCACTGATCGGCCGGAAGCATCGCGGATATCTCAGCGCCCATAGCCTGACCGAGGTTTACTCGGTTCTGACTCGAACCCCCTTCAAGCCGCCACTCTACCCGAGCGAGGCATGGCAAATCATCGAGCAAATGATTCTCCCGCACATGGAA
>JADGNT010000014.1 GCA_017883345.1 Candidatus Solibacter sp.
AAGGACGCGGAAGCCGAGATCGTGGTGCAGGTCAACGGCAAACTGCGCAGCCGCATTACCGCCGCCTTCGGCACATCGAAAGAAGAACTCGAAGCGCGCTCGCTGGCCGACGAAAAAGTCAGGCCCTTCCTCGCAGGCAAGCAGGTGGTCAAAGTGATCACTGTCCCGGACAAGCTGGTCAATATCGTGGTGAAGTAGGACAGGCCTCCCGGCCTGTCCATGTGCTACAACAGCGTCGTGTCCTACCACGAGCGCCACTTGCCGCACTGGCAACCTGAGGACGCTGCCCTGTTCATCACGTGGCGCCTGCACGGATCGTTACCCAGAATACCTGCGCCTATCGAGCACCAGTCTGCGGGAAAAGCATTCGCGGCCATGGACAGGGAATTGGATAGAGCCGCCACCGGTCCTCGATGGCTCCTCGACGAACGTGTAGCGCAGTGTGTCGCCGACGCCCTCCGGTATGGCGAGACGAAGCTTGGTTTATACGAGTTGCGGGCGTGGGTCCTGATGGTCAACCACGTTCACATTCTGATCTATCCAGAGGCCGAGCTATCGAGGATCACCAAATCGATCAAGAACTTTTCGGCGCGCAAGGCCAATGAGATTCTAGGCCTCACCGGCCAGCCGTTCTGGCAGGACGAATCCTATGATCATTGGGTGCGGGGGCCGGAGGAGTTGGAAAAGATTGTTCGCTACATTGAGGAGAATCCGGTAGCGGCGGGATTGGTGGAGAGAGTACAAGATTGGCGATGGTCTAGTGCATTCGGCATATCGGAATGACAGGCCAGGAGGCCTGTCCTACCTAACCAGCCGCACCACCGTCTCCAGATGGTAGGTCTGCGGGAACAGGTCCACCAGCGTCATCCGCTCCACGCGATAGCCCGCCGCCACCAACCCCGCCAGATCGCGCGCCAGGGTCGCCGGGTCGCACGCCACAATCGCGATCTGCCGCGGCCGCAAGTCGATCAACCGCGCGACCACCGCTTTGCCCAACCCCGTGCGCGGCGGATCCAGCACCACGAAATCCGGCGCCTTCTCCAACTGCGCCAAATGCTCCTCGGCCGTCCGCGGCACCGCGTGCAGATTCTCCAGGCCCGCGCGCGCCGCGTTGAATTCGAGATCGCGCACCGACCCCGCGCCCGATTCCACCGCTGTCACCTCGCGGAAGCTCTTCGCCAGCGGCATGGAGAGCAGGCCCACGCCCGCATACAAGTCGATCGCCGTCTCGCCCTCCGCGCCTTCCGTCGCCGCTTCCACCAGCCGGTCGATCAGCCACCGGTTCACCTGGAAAAACGAATTGCTGCTCACCCGGAACTCGCCACGGTAATCCAATGCGCCTTCCACCATTCCCGGAATCAGCGTCCCGCACCAGTCGAAAAAGCGCCGCGCCACCGGACGATCCGTCTCCAGTACGTTGATCTGCACCTCGCGCTCGTCGGTGAATACTTCGAGCGACTTTACGAATCGCGGCCAACGCCCATCGCGCGTCATCGCGTTCAACGCCGCGATCGCCTGGTTGATCTTCGGCGACCCGACCGGGCACTCGCCCACCGTGCACAGCCTGTGCGAGCGCGCCTCGCGATACCCGAGCCGGTTCTCTTCCACGTGCAGTTGCACGCGATTGCGATAGCCGAACGGCTCCGCCGCCACCACCGCGATCTCCGCCGGCGGCGCCATCTTCCCCAGCCGTTGCAGGGCTTCCACCAGAATCGCCCGCTTGGCAACCAGTTGGTATGCGTACGGCGCGTGCTGGTAGTGGCAGCCGCCGCAGCGCCCGTATACCGGGCACGGCGCCGCCACGCGGTCCGGCGCGGCCTCCAGCACTTCGAGCATGCGCGCGCGCACCATCCCGGGCTTCTCCTGTTCCGCGCGCGCCAGAATCCGCTCCCCCGGCAGTACGAAGGGCGCGAACACCACGCGCCCATCGAGGCGCGCCAGCCCGTCGCCGCCGTACACCAGCTTTTCCACCGTGACTTCAAAATTGCTTACGATAAAAGGTACCCCTCTGATTACTGCCACCTACCATGAGAACACGAGTCTTCTCCGGAATGCAGCCCACCGGTAATCTTCACATTGGAAATTACCTCGGCGCGCTTAAAAACTGGGTCCGCATCCAGCACGACTACGAGTGCATTTTCTGCATCGTGGACCTGCACGCCGTCACCGTCTATCAGGACCCGGCCGAACTGCGCGCCAAAATCAACGAGACGGCCGCCCTCTATCTCGCCGCCGGCATCGACCCCACCGATTGCGCCATCATGGTGCAGTCCGCCGTGCCCGCCCACGCCGAACTCGCCTGGATGCTCACCTGCGTCACCCCCATCGGCTGGCTGGAGCGCATGACGCAGTACAAAATCAAGGCCGCCAAACAGGAATCCATCGGCGACGGACTCCTCCAATACCCCGTCCTCATGGCCGCCGATATCCTGCTCTACCAGGCCGGCATCGTCCCCGTCGGCGAAGACCAGGCCCAGCACCTGGAACTCACCCGCGACGTCGCCCAGCGCTTCAATTCGCTCTACGGCGACACCTTCGTTGTCCCCAACACCAGCCTCCCCACCGTCGGCGCGCGCGTCATGGGCCTGGACAACCCCACCCAGAAGATGAGCAAGTCCGCCACCGGGCTCAATCACGCCGTCGCCCTGCTCGACGCCCCCGCCAAGATCCGCAAAACCATCATGCGCGCCACCACCGATTCCAGCCCGGCCGTCGATTTCGAGACCGCCGGACCCGGCGTGCTCAATCTGCTCTCCATCTACCAGGCCTTCTCCGGCGAGCCCGATGACGCCATGCAGGCCCGGTTCACCGGCATGCGTTACGGCGATCTCAAGAAACAGGTCGCCGAAATGGCGATCGCCCACCTCGAACCCTTCCAGCAGCGCTATCGCGAGATCACCGCCGACCCGGCCTACCTCGCCGCCATTCTTCGCGATGGCGCCGAGCGCGTCGCCCCCATCGCCAACAGCACCGTCCGCACCGTCAAGCAGCGCATGGGCCTCTACACGTAGGCCCATGCTCTCCGGCTACCTCACCCTTCTCCGCCAGAACCGCAACTACCGTCTCCTCTGGCTCGCCCAGATCGTCAGTGAACTTGGCGACTGGTTCTACACCCTCGCCGTCTACAATCTCCTGCTCGATCTCACCGGCAGCAAGGCCCAGGCCGTGGGCCTCGCCGTCGTCCTGCAAGTTCTCCCCAGCACCTTCGCCGCCCCCACCGCCGGCGTGCTCAACGACCGCATCAGCCGCAAGCGGATCATGATCGGCGCCGATCTGGTCCGCTTCTTCATCGTCCTCGGCATGCTGCTGGTGCGCACTCCGTCCATGGTCTGGCTGGTCTACCCGCTGCTCCTCGTCGAGACCATCGGCGCCGCCTTTTTCGAGCCCGCGCACAGCTCCGTCATCCCCAACATCGTCTCCGAAAATCAGGTGCTCGCCGCCAACACGCTGGCCTCCATCACCTGGTCGTTCTGCCTCGCCGCCGGCGCATCGCTGGGCGGTATCGCCGCCGTCTGGCTGGGACGCGACGCCGTCTTCGTGCTCAACGCCTTCTCGTTTCTCCTCTCCGCCTGGCTGATCCGCCGCATGAGTTTCGCAGAACCCCACGCCGCCGACCGGCCGCCCCTGCGCGCCCGCGAACTGGTGGAGTTCACCCCCATCCTCGATGGCATCCGCTACATCCGCCGCGATCCCCGCCTCTTCGGCACCGTCTTCGTCAAAGGCGGACTCGGTCTGCTCGGCGCCAACAACGTACTGCTCCCCATCCTCGGCGAGCGCGTTTTCCCGGTGAAACTCGCCGGCCTGGACCACAGCCGCGCCGCCCTCCTCGGCATGAGCATGTTGATGGGCGCGCGCGGCGCAGGCTCCCTCCTCGGTCCCCTGATCGGCGCCCGCTGGGCGGGCGAAAGCCACTCCCGCCTGCGCACCGGCATCCTCGCCGGCTTCGTGATCGCCGCCGCCGGCTACGTCTTTCTCGGCGCCTCCACTTCGCTCGCCATCGCCATCTGCGCCGTGGTTGCCGCGCACGCCGGAAGCTCCACCAACTGGGTCTTCTCCAGCACGCTCCTCCAGATCTACACCGAAGACCGCTTCCGCGGCCGCGTCTTCAGCGCCGATCTCGGCATCTGCATGCTGGTTATGTCCGCCAGCAGTTATCTGGCCGGCGTCGCCATCGATTTCGGCGTCCCCCCGCGCGCCTTCGCGGTTGCCATCGGCCTGGTCATGCTGGTCCCCGCCGCGGCGTGGGCCATCGCGCTCCATCGCACCAGGCGCCGGTCCTTGTAGCCGGGCCCCCGCGGAGCGAGCAGACCCAGAGGGTACCCCGGTTGCCACGTCGGCGTCCTTGCCGACGTTCTTCGAAGAATGCCAGTACGAATACCGGCATGGCAGCCTGGAAGGCCGCTCTACTACAATAAGGAAGATGCGACTTTTCTTTGCCCTCATCTGCCTTACCGCTGTCGCATACGCTCAGAGTTCGACGCCGGCCATTACTTCCGCCAGCCCGAATCCGATCGACGCCGGCGGACCCGCGTTCACTCTCACCGTGAGCGTCAGCGCCTTCGTGCCGGCCGCGGTCGTCAAGTGGTCCGGCACGCCTCTGGTCACTACCTACGTGAATGACAACACCCTGAACGCGACCGTGCCCGCCGTCCTGATCGCCATCTGCGGCAAATATTTTCTCACCGTCACCAACCCCCAGAATAATGCCGTCTCCAACAGTTACCCCGTAATCGTCAACCCGGTTCTCAAATCCATCTCTCCCAACCTCCTGCCCGCGGGCAGCGGCGGAACCACCGTGACGGCTTCCGGCCTTGGGTTCTCATCCAACGTCTATCTGACACTCATCGCCTCCGGTTCCCGAAGCAACCTCGCCACCGCTTACGGAGGGCCCACCACCCTCACCGCTTTCGTCCCGGCGAGTGCCCTCAACGGCATCTATCCGGTATCCTTGTTCGTCGCCGATCCCACCACCGGCGCCGTCTCGCAGACCCTTCCCATTACTCTCACCTACGCCTCGGTCACCGCGGTCTTCCAGGGGCTTTATCCCACCCAGTATCCGAATACGATCTACGCGGACATTGCTTCCTACTCAGGCGCAACGTCCTTTCCCTTAGTCGTCCAGGGTGCGAATTTCGTCCCTGGCGCCCAGGTTCTGTGGAACGGCGCGCCGCTCGCCACGGTCTACAACGCCTCCGATTTCTTGACCGCCACCGTGCCCGCCGACCTCGTGCACAACGCGAGCGCAGACAACAAGTCGACTCGCTTGGTGGGCGTCTCCGCGAAGAACCCCGGCGCGGCGGCTTCGAATTCCATCAACTTCGTGATCCTCCCCAATCCGTTTGGAACCACCATCATCAGCCTCACTCCCCCATCGGCGGTTGCCGGCGGCCCTGGTTTGACTCTCACCGTCACCGGCGAGCGCTACGTTCAGGGCTCCACCGTCCTATGGTTCCGCACCCCGCTCCCCACCACCTTCGTCAGTGCCACTCAGTTGACCGCCACCATACCGGTCGACCGGGTCGCCACCGAAAACGTGGCCACCATCACCGTGTCCACTCCTGGCATCGCCGACTCCAATTCCCTCAACTTCCCCATCATTGCCGTCTCGCCCAGCATCTCCAAGATCAGTCCCGACTCCGCCATCGCCGGCGGACCTGCCTTCACCATGACGGTGAACGGCGACGGATTTATTCCCGCCTCCCAAGTCACCGGTCTGGCCGGAGCCACTACCACCTATGTGAGCGTCAACCAACTCACCGTCAGCGTGCCCTCTAGCGCGATTGCCAATGTGGGGTCGCACGCGATCCAGGTGGTCAGTCCGGGCCCGCTGGTTTCCCCGCAGGCGCCCGTTTTTGCCGTGAAGGCGCCCACCCCGGCCATCACCAGCCTCATCCCCGCTTCCGTATTGGTGGGCGGCCCCGATTTCACCCTCACCGTCAACGGCAGCAACTTCCTCTCCAGCGCCACCGTGGCCTGGAACGGCGCCGCGCTGCCCACCACCCGCGTCAGCGCCACGCAGTTGACCGCGATCGTGTCCGCCGCCTTGATCGCCGCGTCCGGTACCGCCAAAATCAGCGTCTTCAACGAAGGCCCCGTCTCCTCTGGCGAACTTGCGCTTTCCATTGCCTCGACTCCCGTCGCCTCCCTCGCCAGTCTCAGTCCCAGTTCGGCCGTGCCCGGTGGAGCCGACTTCACCCTGACTGTCACTGGCGCCGCCTTCACCGCCAATTCCATCGTGCAGTGGAACGGTGCGCCGCTCGTCACCACGTTCATCGGCGCTTCCCAGTTGACCGCCCGCGTCTCCGCCGCTCTCATCGCCACGGCGGGCACGGCCAGCGTCACCGTGGCCGGCAATGGCGGGCCGTCGAACGCGCTGCCCTTCACCATCGCTCCGCTGGCGCCCGGCACCAGTTCCGCCGGCATCCTCAACGCCGCGAGTTCGCTGCCGGCCATCGCGCCCGGTACCCTGATCGCCATCTATGGCTCCAATCTGGCCGCCGCCACCGCCCAATTCTCCGCCGCCCCGCTGCCGGTCTTGCTCGGCGGTACTTCTGTCACCATCAACGGCACGCCCGCTCCGCTCCTGTACGTCAGTCCCGGACAAGTCAATGCGCAGGTCCCCTACGAGACCAAAGTCGGCACCGCGAAGTTAGTCGTCACGTCCAACGGCGTGCCGAGTCCCGCGGTGAACTTCGAAGTGGCGGCCACCGGTCCTGGCGTCTTTACCCCGCAGCAAAGCAACCACGTTCTGGCCCTGAACCTGGCCGATGGAACCCTCAATGCTTCGCAAACTCCGGCGCGTCCCGGACAGTATGTCACCGCCTATCTCACTGGCCAGGGGCTGGTCGATCCCGCGGTGACTACCGGCGACGTGGCCCCGTCGAGTCCCTTCTCCCTGCCCGTGGCCCCCGTGCAGGTCAAGATTGGAGGCGTCGTCGCCGTCATCCAGTTTGCCGGCTTGGCGCCGGGTTTTATCGACGGCCTACTGCAAATGAACGTGCTGATCCCCGACGTCCCCCCCGGTGAGCTATCCTTCGACGTCAGCATCGGTGCCGTCGCAGCCGCCCCCACCGTAATTTCCGTCGCCTCCAAGGCTCCGTAGCGTAGCCTTTCAGGCTGCCATGCCCCCATTCGTGGGGGCATTCTTCCTCCGCGCCGCGTTATTCCTAGCATCTCGGACTACACTTATGATGGCGTATAGACGAATCACAACTGGGCGCAACCCTCACAGGCGCCGCCCGGATCCAACCTCGAAGCGACTTCAGGCCATCATAGTGGATACTGGCAGCCGGCTTGCAGAACCTCTACCAAGCGCCTGCGAGAAAGTCCACGCTACGAGTCCATGCGGCCCGCGATATCTGTTCTCACGCTCGGTCTTGCTGCCCTGATTGGCGCGCAGCAGACACCCACCATCCGAGTCCCGGTCCGGCTGGTGACTCTGCCTACACTCGTTTTTTCCAAGGAGAGCCGGATCCTTCCCGGTCTGCAAATGGCCGATTTTCGCGTCCTCGATAACGGTCGCCCGCAGACCGTAACCCTGAACACGAGTGCCCCACCGGTTTCCATTGCCCTCGCCATCCAGGTGAATCAGGACGTACGCCAGTATGTGCCTTTCATCGCAAAAGCGGGTAGTGCGGTTGATGCTCTTCTCGTGGGCGAATCCGGCGAAGCCGCTGTAGTTACCTATGGCAGCGAGGTCACCGTCGCCAAACCGTTCGACGCGGGGGACCTCCAAACCGCCCTCAGAACCATTTCGGCAAACGGCAGCCCGGCGCGAACGATCGATGCCGGCATGCGCGCCTTGACTCTCTTGACAAGGCGCCCCAGCTCGCGAGCCCGTGTCCTGCTCTTCATCGGCCAGCCGATGGATAGCGGAAGCGAGTCCACTCTGGCGTCTCTCCGGGAGGCAGCGGAGAAAGAAAGCGTTGCCGTTTATGCTCTAGCCCTCCCCGAATTCGGTAAAGCCTTCGTGTCCGATACGTTCTCTCTTCAGGGCCTTTCTTCCAGAGCCGACAGAGGCGGCTTCAAGGCAGGTGCGGATTTCGGCAAGCTGATTTCCGTCCTCAACCGGAATACCAATGCGGCAACGGGCGCTGACCCGTTTTCGATTTTGACCGCTGCCACAGGGGGAACTCAACTTCATTTTCGAAAGCAGCGTCAATTGGAGGACGCCATCGCGGCCATCGGTGTCCAACTGCGCAGCGCTTATCTGTTGAGCTATTATCCCAATTCCCAGGAAGCCGGCTATCACACCGTCAAGATCGAAGTGGACGTTCCCGGTGCGAAGGTCTATTCGCGTCCCGGCTATTGGTTGAGCGACTGAACCCGGAGCGCCTCCGCGGACCTTCAGTCCTGCTTTAGCGGCGTTTTGGCGGCTTCGCCGGCATCGTGCTTGGTCCCTCTGCGAAAGGGATTCAGTTTGCCCAGCGCTCTTACGAACCGGTTCCCGGCATTCCGCGGTTTCTCCGGAGCGGCCTCTTGCGATGGCGTCGAAAACTCGGCGGCACTCCCTGATACGGCGGGCCGCGCCGCCTCCAGCGCTTCCACGGAGTCCGTGTTTGGGACGAGCGGTTCGGGCGCTTCTACTGGCTGCCGGGGAGTTGAATTCGGCGCGGGCACTGCCGCCGTAGGTTGCGGTACTTCTCCGCCGGTCACGCGGATTGCGTAGCTCCGCTCCGGTTTGCCGGCCCGCCGCATCGCTCGCACGGGGAATGGCGCGCGCTCCCGAGCGCTGGCGGCCGGTTTCTCCGTCTCTGCCGGCGCTTCAGATGGCGTTGACTGAACAACTCCGGGAGCTTCCGGCTCCGCAACCGCCGGCGACGTCCGCACCGCATCGTGTTTGGAGATAGCCGCCGCTAGCCGGTTGCTTTCCGTGGTCTGCACGCGTGCCGCCGCCGGAAAGAATCGAACCGTGCAGAAGCCTGCCAGCAGCGCGCCCGGTACCAGCGCCATCAGCATGGCGGCGCGCGAAGGGTGAAACTCCCGCAGGCGCGAAGTCAGCCCCGGGAAGGGGGTGCGCCACGTTTTCCGAGGGCTCGATGGCACGGCCACCGGACAGGCGCCAGCGACTGCATTCTGCAAAGCCAGCCGGAATTCGTCCGCCGATTGGAACCGCATCGCCGGATCCTTCGCCACCGCCTTCCGCACAATGCCGTCGAGCGCCGAGGGGACCTTGGGATTCCGCGAACTCGGCAGCGCCGGCTCGGCTTCCACGTGGGCGCGCATCACCGCGAAAGCTCCCTCGACCTCAAACAACTTTCCGCCCGTGAGCATCTCGTGGAGCACGGCCCCCATGGCATAGAGGTCCGTGCGCGCATCCAGTGCCCCAATCCCCCGGACCTGCTCGGGAGACATATACCAGGGCGAGCCCAGCGGGGCTCCCGATGTAGACAGTCGAAGATCGGTCGCGCCCCGCGCCAGGCCGAAGTCCGTCAGCTTGGCCATGAGGTCTGGCGTGACGATGATATTCGCGGGCGCCACGTCCCGGTGAATGACACCGGCGTCATGAGCGTAGGCGAGCGCGCGGAGCACCTGGCTGGTGAAGTCCACCGCGGTCTCGACAGACAGTGGCCCGGCCTCCAACATGCGCTGCAAAGATTCGCCTTCCACGAACTCCATCACCAACCCGATCGAGTTGCCGTCTCGCACCGCGTTGTAGAGCGCCACGATGTTGGGATGGTGGAGACGCGCCTGCACCTGGATCTCACGCTCGAATCTCCGCACCTGTTCGGGATCGTCGCACGAGCCCGGCGGCAGGAGTTTCATCGCCTCGATTCTCCTGGTGATTGCGTGCTCGATCTTGTACACCGCTCCCATGCCGCCGGAGCCGGCGATATCGATCACCCGGTAGCCGCCCACTACATCGCCTGTCTGGATCGGTTTCATGCGCAGCGCATCGCCACGAAAACCAGGACAATCAACCCGATCGCGACGCCAAGGAAGCCGAGCACCAGCGCAGTCCTCGGAGACCCCCCGGCTTCAGCCGGCACGAGAAATCGCGGTGCGGCAGCTTCCGGCATCGCCGCCACCGGCGCCGCCGGCTGCGTCAACACTTTCACGGGGTCCTTCAGCGCCGCCAGCGCCATACGGAACTCCCTCGCGCTCGGAAAGCGTTCTGCGGGTTTCTTGGCAAGCGCGGTAAGGACAATCCGCCCCAGTTCCGGCGCAATCCACGGATTCAGTGAACTGGGTCGCGGAGGCTGCTTACTCACCTGCGCCACCATGATGTCGAAATCGTTCGCACCGTCGAAGGGTACCCTCCCGGTCAACATGTGGAACAACAACACACCCACCGAATAGAGATCCGCCCTGCCGTCCAGCGCGCCAACTCCCATCACCTGCTCGGGAGAAATGTACCTGGCATCGCCCAATACGGCGCCGGCCTTGGTCAAGTTCACGTCGGATACCGGTTTCGCCAGGCCGAATCCGCCCAACTTGACCACCCCGTCCCGCGTGACCATGACATGTTCCGCCGTGATGCCGCGATGCACGATTCCCAGCGCATGTGCCTCCTCCAGTCCGGACAGCACATCGCAGGTCACCCGCATCGCCTCCGTCGAGAGTAGCGCACCTGGCCGGCAAAGCTCCGCCAGTGTCGTGCCCTCGACGAACTCCGCCGTCATGACCAAATGCCCGTCAAGTTCCAACGCGTCGTGGAACGCGACGATGTTCGGATGCGACAGGCGCGTGTGGATCTTGATCTCGCGGAGAAGCCGCTCCAGCGATTCCGCATCGTCGTACGAGGCTCCCGGCAGCGACCTCAGGACTTCAAACTCGCCCGTGGTCAGGTTCCGGACCTTGTAAGTAACTCCTGCTCTGGGTTTGTCGACGACACCAAGGAACTCATAGTTGCCAACGATTTGACTGGGTTCGGTCATTGTCTGGGCACACAATCCAGTGCAAGTTTAAGGTCGCAGGCGCACCCAGTCAATTACCCATTGCTAGAACGTATAGGACCTAACCAACGTTAGTATGGCTCCGTCAAATGTCGCGAGGGTGCTTAACCGTTTTCGGGAAGGCTGGCCATGAATACGCCGCAAACCGGGGACAGAAAGCGAATTTCCGGCGCAGTTTGCCGGAAATTCGCTATCAGTCCCCGGTTTCCTTGCCAGGATACGCCCCATTTCCTTCGTGTGCCCGAAAATGTTTAAGCACCCCCTGGTACCCCCACCCCGCTGAATCCGTTGCTGCCGGTGATATCGTAATAACAAGAGGAGGCCGGTCCACCCGGACCGGATAACCTAAAGATGAGATCCAGTCGGGGATTCCTGCTGTCCTGCTGTACTGCCGGCCTGATCTTTGCCCAGGCCGCTCCCCAGAAACAACTCAGCGCCCGCGAGCTTTTCTACGCCGCCGCGCAAGCTCCCGCCGCGGCCAAACCCGCCACCGCGCGGCCGCCAGCCAAGCGCCCCACCGCCACGCCCCCCAAACCCGTCGAGATCGCGCGCGCCGATACCCGGCCGCCCGCCCCTCTCCCTACTGCGCCACCCGTAGCTCCGCGGCCCGCGCCCACTACCGCGCCCATGCCCGCCAGCGGCGCGCCGCCCCTCGGACTGCGCTACACCGTCCTCAAACTCGCCGCCGACAATACCCCCACGGAAGTCCCCAACGACACCGTCTTCCATGCCGGCGACCGCATACGCTTCAGCGTCGAAGCCAACGCCCCCGGCTATCTCTACATCGTCAATCAGGGCTCCAGCGGCAACTGGAAACCCATGTTCCCCTCCGCCGAAATCGAGGACGGCAACAATCGCATCGAAGGCTGGCATCCCTACACCATGCCGCCCGGATCGCGCCTCGCTTTCGATAGCACCGTCGGCACCGAGAACCTCTTCATCGTTCTCTCGCTCCAGCCCGAGAGCGACCTCGAAAGCATGATCTACTCGCTCCAGGGCAAGAAGAAGGCCGCGGCCGCGGCGCCCGCCTCAACCCCCGAAGCGCCCGTCCAATCTTCCAAAGAGTTGATCATGGCCGCCAACATCTCTGGCACCGCCGTCGATCGCATGCGCGCCGTCTACGCCCGCGACCTCATCATCGAGAAGGTGGACCCCAACACCCCCGGCGATAAGAAGGAAACCGCCGTCTATGTCGTCAACCCCACGGGCAGCGCCGATTCGCGCGTGGTCGCCGATCTCCACCTGGTGCACCAATGATTGCTACAGGAATGCCCCGCCTCGCGTCCGCGCTCTGTCTCGCCGCGGCGCTGGCATCCCCGCAGTCCGGTAACGTGTCCCGCACCATGACCGAAGGCGGGCACCGCATGGAACTGGTGCTCGAGCGCCTCGACCACGATACCTGGCGCACCATCGATCCCGGACTCGTGCTCGCCCAGGGTGACCGCGTCCGCTTCAAATTCCGCACCAACTTCGATGGCTACCTCTACGTCATGAACCAGAGCAGCAGCGGAACCTACGAGCAACTCTTCCCGGGCGAGGAAACCGGCCAGGACAACCGCATCTCCGCCTCCAGGGAATACCAGGTCCCCGCCACCAGCGCCGCCTTCCGCATCGCCGGACCCGCCGGCTACGAGACGGTCTACTGGCTGGCCACCCCCGCGCGCCTCTCCGATACCGCCCCGCGCTATCAGCCGCCGCCCGCCACCAAAGCCGCGCCGCCCACCCTCATCCCCCGCTGCGACGATACCATCTGGAAATCGCGCGGCGATTGCGTCGATCCCTCCGCCGGCCCCAAGCTCGTGCCCCGCGGGGAAGCCATCCCCCAGAACCTCACCGGCCCCGGCATCTCTCGGGATCAGCGCGACCTCCTCTTCCTGCGCCAGAAAAACACCGCCGTGATCTCGTCGCCCGTGCCCCTCACCGGCCCGGTAATCTACGAGTACCGGCTGGCCCACAGGTGACCGTCATGCGCATACTACCTCCGCGGCACCGTAGCGTAGCCTTTCAGGCTGCTATGACCCCATTCATGGGGGCATCCCCCGTGTTCTCCGCTCCCTCCGCGCACGTCCCGGCTGAACGCGTGAATCTCGCTCTCCTCTCTTTCGTTCTTGCATTTCTCCGCGTCTTCCTCCGCGTCTCCGCGCCTCCGCGTCAAAGTCACTCTCTCCACACGCTCATCCCCCTTGGCCTGGCAGTCTGCGCGTCCCTTGCCTTCGCCCAGCCGCCCCCGCCAAACCAGCAGCGCGATCTCAAAGTCGAGAAGCTCGATACCGTCCCCGCGGGCACCGCCAAGCCCATCCGGATCCCGGTCAGCTACGCCGTCATCGTCGGCATCTCGCGCTACCGCAACCTGGCGGACAAGGACCAGCTCCACTTCGCCGAAAGCGACGCCCAAGCCATCTTCACCTCGCTCATCAGCCCCGAAGGCGGCAACTTCCGCGTCGAAAACGTGCACATGCTCACCAACGATAAGGCCACCCTCGCCGGACTCCGCCGCGAGATCGATACCTGGCTCCCCAGCGTCGCCAAGCAGGATGACCGCGTCCTCATCTACTTCGCCGGCCACGGTTTCATGCACCAGGGCAAGGGCTACCTCGCGCCCTTTGATATCGACCGCGACCGCATCGCCGATACCGGCTATCCCATGGACGAACTCGGCAACGTGATCGGTGGCAAGATCAAGGCCAAATCCAAAATCCTCCTCACCGACGCCTGCCACTCCGGCGCCATCACTCCCGAGGATACCGAGAACATCAATCACACCCTCGGCGATCTCAGCAAGAGCCTCTTCTCCCTCACCGCCAGCCGCGCCCGCGAGAGCTCCTTCGAAAGCCCCGATCTCAAAGGCGGCCACGGCGTCTTCACCTACTACGTCGTCCAGGGCATGGCAGGCGAGGCCGATACTTCCGGCGATGGCGTGGTCACCGCCGATGAACTCGCCGAGTACGTCCACACCCAGGTGCGCGAGTACACCGAAAACCGGCAGAACCCCACCTCCGACAAGGCCAACTACGATCCCGAAATGCTGCTGGCCTATGTTCCGTCGAGAGCCAGGCCAGCCGCCGCCCCCGCGCCCAAGTTCGGTACCCTCATCTTCGATTCCAACATGGATGGCGTCGAGGTGTTCGTCGATGGCAAGACCATCGGCGTGCTCGAAAAAGGCAAGCCGGTCAACGCTCCCGGGCTCGCTCCGGGCGAGCACACCGTGCAGGGCGTCAAGATGGGGTACGAGCCCGATGGACCGCGCCAGGAGATGGTCTACCCCGGCCAGGAATCTCCCGTCCGCATCCGCATCCTGATTCCCCGCCGCCGCAACAAGGCCGCGGCCGACCTGCTTCAGGAAGGCATGAAGTATTACCACAAGGGCGACGAGCTGGACTACAAGAAAGCCGTGGCCTCCTTCGAGCGCGCCCTCGCCGCCGACCCCACTTACAGCCAGGCGGCCTTCTATCTGGGCCGCACTTACAGCGCGCTCTTCGATTACGACAGCGCCGGCCGCTCCTATAAGCGTGCCATCCAATTGGACCCGGACTATCTGGAGGCCCACGCCAACTATGGCGGCATCCTGCTCGATACCGGCGACGTCGATGAAGCCGTCCGCCAGTTGAATACCGTCCTGCAGCGCGAGCCCGCCCACCCCGTCGCCCTTACCCTGATCGCCGAGGCCTATCGCTTCAAGGCGCTCTATCCCCAATCCATCGAGGCCGCTCGGCTTGCCATCGGGATCAACCCCAAAACCGCCGAACCGCATCTCTGGCTGGCCGATAGCTTGCGCCTCAGCGGTAAGTTCGCCGAAGCCCGCCCGGTGTACGACGAATACCTCAAGCTCAGCGATTTCGACAGTAAGTTCGCCGGTAAGTTAAATTACTATGTGCTCGGCTCGCTGGTCGGCATGGGCCGCAAGAAGCGCGTCGCCGAACGCGACATCTGGAACGACTACCACAACATGGCCTGGTACGGCATGTGCGAATGCGAGCGCAAGGCCGCCAATCTCGATACCGCCATCGCCGATTGCCAGAAGGCGCTCACCTACGATGCCAAAGACCCCTTCGCCCACTACACCCTTGGACTCGCCTTCATGACCAAGGCCGTCAACACCGGCAGCGTCGCCGAGCTCGATCCCGCCCTCAAGCACTTCCAGCAGATGCTCGATCTCAACCCAGACATGGACGAAGCCTCCATTGCCCGGAAGAACATTGCCGCCATCCAGCAATACCTCAAGCAGCCGCGCTGACGGCTCGTGCGCTATCATTTCCTGCGGTATCATTTTCGTGATGCGCACAGTGACTCTGCCCGCCCTCGTCGTTCTTTTCGTCCTGCAAGCCCGGCCGGCGAACAACTTCGTCCTTTCCGTCGACAACATCATGCGCGGACCCGCGCTGGTCGGCTACGAACCCACCGGCGTCCGCTGGTCTCACGACGGCAGCCGCCTCCTCTTCCAGTGGAAGCAGAACACCGACAAGGAAATCGCGCCCATGGACACCTACACCGTCAACCGCGACGGCAGTGGCCTGCGCAAACTCACCGGCGAAGAGGTCCGGCAGCTTCCTCCCGCTCTCGGCGATACCACCCCCGCCGCCGGCGGCACCAGCAAAGACAAGCGCCTGATGGTCTACTCCAGCGCCGGCGATCTCTTTACCTTGGACAACAACACCGGCAAGATCACCCAGCTCACCAAGACCACCGACGCCGAGACCAATCCCCGCTTCACCCAGGACGGCAAGCGCATTTCCTTCACCCGCAACGGCAACCTCTACGTGATGTCGCTGGATAGCGGCCTGCTCGTGCAACTCACCGATATCCGCGCCGCCGCACCGGCCACCAGCGCCGCGCCCCCAGTAGGCGGCGGTGTCGGCGGCGGTGGCGGCCGCGGCCTTGGCGGCTTCGGCGGTGGCCGCGGGCAGGGCGGCGGCGGACGCGGCGCCGCCGCCGATGCGCCCCCCGAAGTGCGCGGCAGCGATAGCCAGGAATACCTCAAGAAGGAACAGAAGGAACTCCTGCAAGTGGTCCGCGAGCGCATCGAACAGCGCGAAGAACAGAAGAAGCGCGCACTGGAGGCCGCCGCCGCACGCAAGCCCTTCACCTTGCAGGCGCGCCAGACCGCCGGCGGACTGCAACTCACGCCCGACGAAAAGTACGTCATCGCGAGCGTCTTCGAATCGGCCGCCACGCCCGCCAAGAGCACCATCGTTCCCAACTTCATCAGCGACAGCGCTTACACCGAAGACCTCCCCGGCCGCTCCAATGTCGGCGACACCCAGGGCACTTCGCGCCTCGCCATCCTCAACGTGGAGACCGGCGAGGTGAAATGGGTGGATCACGGCCAGAAAAGGGTGCCCGCACCCGCGCCCGCACCCGCCCGCACCGAAACCGCGCCGCCGCCCCCGCCCGCGCCCCAAGCCGCGCCGGCACGCACGCCCGTTTCCACGGACCGCGACATCCAACTGAGCGCCCCCGTCTGGAGCGAAGACGGAATCAAGGCCGTGATCGGCGCCCGCTCCGCCGATAACAAAGACCGCTGGCTCTTCGCCCTCGATCCGGCCACCGGCAAGACCCGCACGCTGGTCAGCATTCACGACGACGCCTGGATCGGCGGTCCGCAAGGCTCCGCCAACACCCTCGGCTGGATGAAGAACGATCGCGAAGTCTACTTCATCAGCGAAAAGACCGGCTACGCCCAACTCTACGCCGTGCCTTTCGACACCGGCGAACCGCGCGCGCTCACCACCGGCAATTGGGAGGTGCTCAACGTGCGCC
>JADGNT010000385.1 GCA_017883345.1 Candidatus Solibacter sp.
CGCGCAATATGACCGACGACATGCTGCGCGCGCTCGCCAAGAAGGGCGGCGTGGTGCACATCAACTACTACGAAGGTTTCCTCGACGCCGGTTTTGCCGAGCGCGAAAAGGCACTGAAGGCGGAGCAGGCCGAGCAGAACGCCATCGACGACCGGACGCCCAAGTTTGGCGACCGCAGCCAGAACGGCCCGGCCGTGCGCCAGATCAACGCGCAGCGCATCGCCAAACTGGGACGCCTGCCGCTGAGCCGCCTGCTGGATCATTTCGAGCACGCAATCAAGGTGGCGGGTGTGGACCACGTGGGGTTGGGCTCCGATTTCGATGGGGCGGACGACCTGTTTCCCGAAGGTATGGAGGACATCTCCAAGACGCCCAACCTGGTTCGCGGCCTGATGGAGCGCGGCTTCTCCGATGAGGACATCCTGAAAATTCTGGGCGGCAATACGCTGCGCGTCATGCGCGAAGTGGAGCAGGAATCGCGGCAATTGAAGACGGAGGCCGCCGGCGGCGGGCGGAAGTAGCGGCGCAGCCGGGGGGTGGACCCAGTCAAGACCCGTCTATGACGGCATTTCATCGCCTTCACGGGGCTTGCTTCCGCCCCTTCGCTTCATGATCTTATCGAAAGCCTTGAAATCCGCTCGTGCCTGCCGATCCGTGAAATAAGCCGCCGTCCGGAGGGCGGAGACCTTCTCCGCCACCGCCGTGGCCACGAACTGGTTGATACTCGTTCGGTCCTCCCGGCTTAACCGCTCTACCGCCTCTTTGAGTGACCGCGGCAGCCGCAAAGGATATGTTCGTGTCTCTTTCATCGTTTGATCCTCGCTATCGCCTCTCGCGGGAGTAGGACCTCCACCCCAAATTGGGCCGCGGCGGTTCCGTAGTCCCGCACGTTGAATGTCACCAGAGCATCCGCCCTGCCATTGACCGCCGCCTCCAGGACCATCTCGTCGTTTGGATCGCGCAACTGAGGCCGCCACAGAAAGTGCGTTGGCACGGGTTCTCCCATGGCGATGATGGCATCCAGAAAGATCTCCACCTGCTGGCCTGAAAGCCCGGACTTCTCGCGGTGTTCGGATCTCCGGCAGACGGCTTCGTACTCTAATGCCAGAGGTACGCTCAGCAACAACGTAGCCTGCCGCTGTCGCACCGCCCGAATAAGAGCGGCGGACGCGCCCACGGGACTCCGCATCGCCGCAACCACGGCGTCAGTGTCCATCACCAGCCTCACATCACATACGATATCACATCATAGGTAATGTCACCCGGCCAAGTGGTGTATTGTCACGCTGCCGCCCGGCCCGGCCCTACTCTTCGATGGAAAGTTCCGCCCACCCGGGCAGCGTGGCCGGCCGGTTGTTCAGAAACACGATGCGGCGCGTCTTGGGGAACGGCAGATTAGTGGACAGCGCGCGGTTGTAGATCACGAACTGCTGCAGGATCTGGCGATAGTCCGTGTTGCTGGTATCGAGCCAGGCGCTCTTGGCGAGCAACCCGCCGCCCCATCCCATGGAGATGAGACAGGTGCCGTTCTCGCGGGCGGCGGCCAGGCGCTGCTCCAGTTCATCCAGGCTGCGGTCGAGCAGTCCCATGCCGGCCTGCGAGGCGTACTGGCGCTGCAAGGCGAGCACGCCGGCCGCATAGATGTTGGCGGCTTCGAATATCTTGGCGCGGCCGAAGGATTCGGGCCAGCGCATGCTCTTGCGCACTTCGGGTTGCAGGAAGAACGTTTTCTCGTTCCAATCGCCAGAGAAGACGGTGCCGGGCGAGGCCATTTCGGCGAAGCTGGGTGTGCTTTCGTCGGGACGCGCGCCATCCACCGCTCCGCGCGGGCTCTGCTTCCAGCCGAGCGCGAAATCCGCCCCGCGCGGCTGCAGCGTGGAGGTGCGCAGCAGGTAGATTTTGAAATCGCCGGTGGCGATAGTGGCGGAGTCGCCGGCGCTGACGAAGCGCATTTTGTTGGTGCCGCCCGAGCCCAGCGCCTGCTCTTCGACGCTCTCCGCCGGACGGCGCGGCATACGCTCGGTCTGGACGCGCGCCAGGACGTCCTGGAGCATACCGTCGCGCCATTGCGAGAACACCATGCCGGTACGCAACGCGCCTTTGATCGCGGAGCCCGGGAGATAGGGTCCGCTGGCGCCGCAAGCAAACGTCGGGATGTGCAGGCTCTCGCCCGCCGCGCGATTCCAATAGGCGGAGTAGGCGGCGTTTTCGAAGGGGATGCGGCGGCCGGCGAAATTCTGCGCGAAGCCTCCCCAAGTGGCGAAATCCAGCTTCTCGGCGTTCTTGAGCTGGGTGAGGTAGCTGTCCAATCGCGGACCTTTGGCCAGCAGGCGGAAGATTCGCCATTGATCGAGGACGTTGACCTGGTCTTTCCAGACCATATAGTCGATGGGGGCCAGTTTGCGGCCGTCACCGACCAACAGCGGGGTAAGGCATGTGAGGCGGTAGCGCATCAATGCACCTCGGGCAGCGGGATGGCGAGCGCGAATCCGGCGCGGAACACCGGATGTGCGAACCCGTCCGGCGCAACGTCGGGGGCGGCGCCGAGCGGCACCCCATCGGCGTACAGGACGCTTCCTTCGGCCACCATCTGAATCTGTTTCTTGAGTTCGCCGCTTCCCGACGGGCTGTCGATGCGGCCGCCGCGCGCGAGAACGGTGTAGCTGCCGCGCCCCCAATCGACGGCATCGCTCGGCGCGGGAGTGAACAGCGAGAGCAGCCAGTGGGCCTGCAAGTGCACGGCGGGAGCGGGAACGGCCGGGGCGGCCTCGCGTTCCGGCGTCAACCGCATCAGTTCGGTTCGATCGGGTGCCCGCACGGCGGCCACCATGGGCGCATCCGAGAGGGCGGGCTCGGATTGCGGCGCGGGCGCTGCGGCCTCGGCTTCGGGCGCGGGCGCCGCAGGCGGCACTGTTTCCGGCGCTGCGGTTTCCAGAGCGGGCGTGGAAGATTCGGCTTCGGCAGCCGGTTCCGTTTCCGGAGCAGCGGTTTGGGCTTCCGGCGCGGGCTCGGTGGCCGGCACTGTTTCGGGCGCGGCAGCTTCTAGAGCGGGCACAGCGGCTTCGGCAGCCGGTTCCGTTTCGGGCGCAGCGGCTTCGGCTTCGGGCGCAGGCTCAGTGGCCGGCACTGTTTCGGGCGCGGCAGCTATCACAGCGGGCGCAGCGGCTTCGGCTTCGGCTTCGGGCGCGGTGGCCAGCACTGTTTCCGGCGCGGCAGCTTCTACAGCGGGCGCGGAAGGTTCGGCTTCGGCAGCCGGTTCAGATTCCGGTGCAGCGGCCTCGGCTTCGGGCGCAGGTGCAGCGGCTTCCGCTTCCACCGGCGGTTCGGATTCAGGCAATGGTTCTTCCGCGGGAGGAGGCTCTACCATCGGCGCCTCTTCGACCGGAGGCTCTTCCACCGGCGGTTCCTCAACTGCCGGCGCCGGTTCCCGGCGCCGGTATTCAATGATCAATCCGGGCAGCGTGCCTTCCACAAACTCGGGAGTCTCCGACCTGCCCCAGCCGCGCGACCGCTCGCCGCCGAAACCGCTGTCGGCCAGCCACCGGAAGGCGGCTTTCACCGGCTCCTGCCACTGGTCGCGCGCCGCCTCGTCGCGGAAGCCGACGACGGTCCACAGACCGCATCCCTCGCGAAATTCGATGCAAGCCGTGGCATGCCGTTCGCTACAGCCGCTCAAACGATCCACCGCGGCGTTCCAGCGGACATTGGTGCGGAATGGACCGGGCTTGCCCGCCGGTACCAGGCAACCGCTCGCGCCATCCACGCTCCATTGATTCTCGTTGAGCTTCTTGCCGGACAGAATCGATTCCACCACGCTGAGAGGAATGAAGCGCGCGCTCTTCCAACGCACGCGCGCCGACATCGCGGCTGGCGAGGTGGGTGGCCAGATGGTGCGCGGGGGCACGACGAAACCGATGTCGTCGAGGAACGGGAAGCACGAACTGAAACACACAGCGGGCGTCTGGCTGCGCGCGGTGGCGTCCAGCCAGGCTGCCAGCGAGCCCATGCGCGACATGGCACTGGTGACCGCGCTATAGAGCGAGTCACTGTGATAGATCGCGTCCACGCGGTTGCGAGCGCCCGAATCCGGCCCGATACGCCAGGGGCCGGCGGGTCGCAGTTTGACGACCAGTCCCGGGTTCATTACTCCTCGCGCACGAAGGAAAACGCGGATTGATTGACGGCCGCCTGAATGGCCGCGAGCGTAGCGCCGGAACTAATCTCCTTTTCGGGAGCGCCGGTCGCATAGTAGTTCTTATTGCGCCATACCAGGCGCAAGCCAGAGAAGCTCACGCGACCGCTGCCGCGCGACCCGCCGCCGCCGAGGGCGTCGTCTTCCAGCAGGCGCAGGCCCTCCAGAACGCGCAGAAACAGCGGGGCATCCTCGTCGCAGAGCACGTCCATCACGAAACGCGTGTGGAAGCGCGCGCCCATGGGGACGCGTTCCAGGGTCCGCGGATTGGCCTGCGAGGTGATGCGGTCGATGGCGTTCTCGCTCTTGACTTCGGTGAGCTCGTCATCCAGATTCTCGCGCATCTGCGCGGTGATGCTCTCGGGATTGAGCGGCGCGTCGAAGACGGCGAGCCGCGCCGGGGTGGCCTGCGACGTGTCGAGGGCTTCGCCCTGCACGCGCTCCATGCGCCCGGGGTTGCGTCCGAAGAGCAGACAGATTTCGTCGTCGGGGCGGTCGCTCTGGTGAATGCGCACCTCTTGCCCCTTGCGGCGCGAGAGGTAGACCAGCTCGCTGGGCACCGCCAGGCCGCCGGATTGCTCGAGCAGCGAACGGATCTTGCCGCGCAGCGAGCTGCCCGGCACATACGGCCGGCCGAAGGCATCCTTGACCACGGGATTGTCGCTTCCGCCGATCTCCAGCGAGCCCTTGCCGGCGCCCACGTGGAGGCCGGTTTCACAGAGCATTTCGCCTTCGAGGATCAGCTTCCCGATCAGTTTCAACTCGGTTTGGGAGGTATGTGCGCTCATGCTTTACTCGTTGTAGGCCACGATGGCCTCAAATAAATCCTTGAACCGTTCGTATCCGCGGCTGTCGTTGCGGCGCGTCACCTGGAGCAGCAGTTTCTCGATCTGATCGAGGCTGCGCAGCCCGTGGCGCGCGATGGTGTAGGCCAAGCGGGCGCGCAACATGACGAACTCATGCTGCCGCTCGCTTTCCGGCGCCCGGACGGCACGCCGTACGGCACTGTAGAGACGCCGGAGCTGGCTCTTGGTGCCAGAATCCATGTCGCGCATGCGGCTCACGATGGCATGCGCCTGGTTGTCCAGGTACAGGCTGTCGCCGATGAGCTTTTCCAGCTCGATCTCCGGCGGGCCTTCGGGACGGCCACGATCAAATCCTCTTCGGTCGCCGCCGGGCCGATCGCCGCCGGGACGATCACCGCCCGGACGGTCGCCGCCCGGACGATCGCCGCGCGGTCCGGACCCGTGGGGGGCCCCTTGCGCGCCGCGACCTTCCCGCGGCGGACGGTTTTCCTTCCGTTGCTCCTGCTGCTCTTGTGCCATTTGCTAAACCTCTGTCACCAATCTGGCCCATTCCAGGGCCACCAGGCCCGCGGGCCGCAGCTTCACTTCCGCCGATTTCCTGCCCACCATCTCGCTGATC
>JADGNT010000386.1 GCA_017883345.1 Candidatus Solibacter sp.
CGCTCCCTTACGGTCGCGGCTCTGATCGGAGCCGCGACCGTAAGGGAGCGGTCTTGCAATAGCACCGAATCTCGCGGTCAGGGTACTAGTGCCCCGACCGCGTGAAGATGTTCCTTTTCCCGCGGGGCAGGCTGCCGCGCAGGCGCAAGCGGCGACCTTCTACCCCCAGAGAGATTTGGGGCCGCCCCTGCCCGTTTCCCAAACGCAAAGTCTCACCAATACCCGAGGCCGCAAGAAAGTCCAAAATCACTCAGGAGGCGAAGACTGCAAAGAAAAGAATCGCTTAGTGGCATTGGGCTTCCAGGCTGGGCTGCCCTCTGGGCCGCCCCCATTCGTGGGGGCATGCTTCCCAGGTTTCCCATCCCATTCCAGCACGGAGGTCCTCCGTGGCATTGGACTCTGCGCTGCCTCTGCGTTCTCAGCGTCTCTGCGGTGAATGGGCTTCCCTGTTTGGCTCCGGCTTCGCCGCGCTTAGGGAGAGGCCTTATCCATCTCCAGACTCGCGCCGGCCAGCCAGGAACTGACCATTTCCAGATCCCGGCCGGCCGCCGACCGGCAGATTTCCTGGGCTTGAGTGGCCAGCGCGCGCGCCCGGGCCACGTCACCCTCGGCGATCGCCTGGCGGGCCGCCTCGCGCATCCGCCAGGCGCCCGCCGCGAGGCCCATGATGGTCCCTAGATCGGCGCCACACCGCGAGCACTCGGTTGACCCGCGAAAACGCGCCTGGCAAACCGGGCACATCAGCCGCCCTCCACGAAGAAGAGAAGCTCCTGGAGAGATTTCATTGCTTCGACGAGCGCGTGCGAGTCGCGATGGGTAACCGCCGTTTCGATGGCTTCCGTCAGCGCGATGGCTTCTTCCTTATCCTCCGCGTGCATGGTGTCGAGCAGACGCCGCGAGCGTTGGATGAGATCGACGGCCTGGCGCCGGTGCTCCACCCAGTTGGAGTCCATGGGGATGATCTTGCCGTTGGTTTTCTGGACCTCCACCTCCACCACGCCGTTTTCCCAAGCAGGCTCCGCGCCCTCTACCTCCGCCGCTTCCGCATCCTCCTCTTCGTCTTCCTCTTCCTCGAACGCCGCCTCCCGCGAAGCGTACAGATCGGCGATGCGCTTACGGGCGGCCGCGATTTCCGCATCGCTCTTGGCCTGTAGCGCGTCGGCAATCGTGATGTGTTTCGATTTGCCGGTGCGTTTCTCGATGGCCGCGACGTGCAGGATGCCATCGATATCCAGACTCATGCGGCACAAGACCTCGTTCGGCTCGTCGGTCGAGGCCAACCCCTCGACGTGAAAGTCGCCCACCAGCACGTTCTGCAACGCGTCTTCGTTGTCGCCCTGAAAGATCCGGATGTCCACCTCGCGCTGGCCGGGAAAGCTGGTGTAATAGCTCTCGGTCCGCGTCACCGGAAGGGGCGTATTGCGGCGGATGATGGGGTGGTAACAGTACGGATACGGCGCCCCGCCGCGCTGCCCCAGGTACGAGGGGCCGAACGAGTACGGGGACACGTCCACCAATACGCGCTCCACATCGCGGCCCGCCAAACGCGAAGCGAGTACGCCCGCTCCCAAAGCCACACACAGATCGGGATGCACGTCCTCGCGCGGATCCAGGCCCGTGCGTTCCCGCAGCAGGCGCGACACCAGCGGCGTACGCGTCGAGCCGCCGACCAGCAGGATGGCGTCCAGATCGCCCGGCTTCCTGCCCGCGTCCCCTAGCGCCTTCGACACACTGTCGAGCGTGGACTCCACCAGATGCAGAATCGTCTTCTCGTATTCGTCGCGCGACAGTTCCAGCTCCAGGTGCAGCGGCTTGCCGTTCTCGGTGATCAGGGCCTCCTCGCGGATCTGCGCATACGGCTGGAAGCTGAGCTCCTTCTTGGCGGCTTCGGCGGCCCACCATAAGCGCGCCAGCGCCTGGGGATGCGCGGCGTCGATCCGGACGCCGTGCCGCTGCTGAAACTCGGCCTGCAACTGCGCCAACAGGAGATCGTCGAAATCGTCCCCGCCCAGCCGATTGTTGCCGTGGCTGGCCAGCACCTCGGTGACATCGCCCTCCACCATAACCACCGAGACATCGAACGTGCCGCCGCCGAGATCGTAGACCATGACGGTGCGGCGCGCGCCGTCGGCGAAGCCATAAGCGAGGCTGGCGGCGGTCGGCTCGTTGAGGATCCGCACCACCTCCAGCCCGGCCATCATGCCGGCTTCGCGCGTGGCATTGCGCTGCGCGTCGGAGAAGTACGCGGGAACCGTGATCACGGCGCGCTTCACCGGCTGCTTCAAGTCGCGGCTCGCCCACTCCGCCAGTTCGCGCAGAATCAGCGCGGAGATCTCCTGCGGCGTGAAACTCTTGTCGCCCAACTGTACCGTCTCGGCGCTGCCCATTTTGCGCTTGATGCTGCGCACCGTGCGCTCCGGATAGACCAATTGCTGATTGCGCGCGGATTCGCCCACCAGCAGCTCGCCAGCCGGCGAGATGCCCACGCACGATGGCAGCATTTTGACCTCGCCCGGTCCCAGCACCCGCACCTTGCCATCGGCAAACGCCGCTACTTCCGAGTTGGTGGTGCCTAAGTCGATTCCAATAATCAGATCACTCATCCGTCCCTACACTCCGTGGGCGCCGCGCTACCCGGACCTGCGCCGGGCGGTACACCGCGCCATTCCATTCATAACCCGTCCGGTAGACCGCCAGCACGCTCCCTTCTGGAGCGTCGAGCGTTTCCTCCACGTCCACCGCGCTCATCAAGCGCGGATCGAAGGCTTCGCCCTTGCACTCGATCGGCCGGACCTCAAATCGAGCCAGCAGCTCGTCCAGCGACTTCAGGCTCAACCGGTAACCCTGCTCCATCGCATCCACTACTTCGAGGGCATGCCGGATCTGTTCCCAGCGCCGGCGAAAGATGCGGTCCCAGAAAACCGGCCGCACTTTTTCGCGTGCTCCGGCGGCTTCGACGCCACGCAGCAGCCGCTCGCGAAGTTCCAGCAGGCCGTCGAGCACTTCCTTGCGGCTGCGGGCTGCGTGATCGCGCCCCATCGTTTCGCTGAGCTGTTTGAACGTGCGGCCCTGCAGCTTCACTTCCTGGGTAAGCGTGGTGAGGGCGGCCCACATCCGGTAGCGGTCCACGGTGGATTCCTCCGCTCCGGTTTCGTCGCCGGCAAGCAGTTCCTCGGGAATGCCCCGCGGCGCATCTTCCCGCGTCAGCGCCGCGTCCAGCCGCGCTTCGAAGCGGCGCAGAATTTCGTCGCGCTCGATCAAGTCTTCTTCTCCCGTGACACAGCCAGCCAGGCGTCGGGTCCGGTGAATTGCCGTTTGGATTTCAGGCCGTCCAGCAACGCGGCTAGCGGCTGTTTCGGATCGGCGGCGAGCAGCAGGCTGCGCGTGCGCCGCCGTGGATCGCGCAGCATTTCATAGGCATCGCGCACCCGCTCAAATTCGCGCGGCGAGCGGTCCGGCGGGTACTCTTTCACCTTGCGCAGATAGGCGGCCCGGATTTCTTCGTCGCCGGCCTCCGCCTCGACTTCCAGAACCTGTCGCGGATCTTCGTTCGTCATGGCTGTTTCACCGTCAAAATGGCAGATCTTTGTCGTCAAGAATGCGGCTCGAGCGTCTCCTTCTTCGTTTCGGCATCCCGCCGCCGAGGATCTGCGCCATCGCCCGCATCAACTCTTCCGGACCGAGCTCTTCCATCAGTCGCTCCAAAACTGGGGGCATTCCGGGGGGTATTCCGGTAGGCATTCCGCGGGGCATCCCTCGGCGCTCCGCCCGGCAAGACGGACAGTCGCATGGGACGTCGTCATCCGCCATGCCATCCGGCATGTCATCCGGCATGTCATCCGGCATGGCGGGGAGCCCGGGTTGCTCTCTTTCCCGCTGAACCAGATCGTTGATCTGCTGGGTGGTCATGGCCACATCGGTGTCGTTGCGTTCGAGCCAGTCCAGTTCCTTTTCACGCCACTTTCCGATTCTTCCCAACAGGTCCGGATTGCGTTGCCGGCGCGCCAACTCGGATGCGGCGGCCGCACACAGGGTCTGGCGTTCCTCGGCCCACGCCGGCAAACATCGGGCGCGCAGGAACAGAAACTCCGCCCATCTTTCCTGTGCGTATTTCAGGCCGGCCGCGGACACCGCGTAGGCGAGCCCGACATTCCGCCCGCGCAAGGCCGCTTCGCCCAGCGCCCCCAAACCCGCCGCATCGGCCACCGGATCTCCGCCGGACAGCTCGCGCTTCAATTGGTTGGACAGCGCTCGCGGGATCTCAATCGGCAAGCCGGTGTCTTCGCCCAACGCGCAGGCTCGCCCCAGGGCGGCGGCCAGTGGCGCCGCACCCGTGGCCTTAGGCCCCGCCACTTCTCCCTTGAGCTTGCACGCGTCCGCCACCGCCTTCAATATAATCTGCGCCGCCACTTCACTGCCCAGCACGCGCACCACCGCGGCGCGAGCCGCATCGGCCTCCGATGGGGCGTGCCACAGCGTCCAATAGACCCAGCGCAGCGCCGCCACCAGTGCCGGACGGTCGCCCTGCTGCGCTTGCGGCAGCGCTTCAATCTGGCGCAACTCCGGCTCCGCCAGGCGGGTCTTGTTCTGCTGCAAATGCCGCGTGGCGAGCGAAATCAGCAGACGCAGCCGGGCCTTGCGCACCTCCGGATTGAGTCCGTCCAGACGCTCGGCCTTCTCCATCAGCTTGAACGCCTTCTGCAAGGCGTTCGTCTTTTCGGCGGACTGCATCAGATGCAGCACCGGCAAAATGTCTTGCGGCAGCGCCGCGATCCATCGGTCTGCCACCAGATCGCCACGCCGCCGGTCCTCCTCCTTGGCCAAATTGAGCCATTGCTGAAAGTTTTCCGCGCAGGGGTCGGCCTCGCAGGCGCGCTCGAAAAGTGTATCCAGATGCACGTAGTAATGGTCCTGCCGGCCGGCCTCGGGCATCAACGCGCGAATCTCCGGAGGCTGGCCTGCGTAGGAATCCCTGTACCCCCTGAATGTGGCGGCGAACCTGTGCTTCACGTATTCCGTCTCATCCTCCGGGATACGGCGCCACAGTTCCGCCATGTGCAGATACAGCGTGGCGATTTCGGGGCCGTTGGCGGGGAACCATTTCTCATGCACCGCGTGTTTGCGGAATTCTTCCCAGACGCTGCAAGCCAGCGGAATCGCCACTGCGTTGTGGTGGTCTTCCTCGTGGGCGCGCGCCAGCAGTCTCCAAAACCAGGCGTTCTTCAAGGAGGGGCCGCCCACGGCCACCGCCACTCGGTCCACCTTCGTACCGGCCATCATGGCCCGGACGGAGATATGTTGCTTGAGCCGTTCCAGCAGGTCGGGGCAAACCTCTTGGCACAGCGTGACCGCTTTGCCCATTTCCTGCAGCGCCAGCGTCTGATTTTTCTTGTCCAGAGCCTGGTCCAGGGCCACCAGCGTGGCGCGCAACGCCGCCAACCCCCCGCCCGCCTGCTTCGCCAGCGCCTCGGCCGCCGGAGTGAGCTTCTGCTTCCGCCCGATCATCGCCCGCACCGCCGGAACCAGGCGGGCCGCCGCCGCGCTGGGCTCGACCGCCGCCAGGTACTTCTCGCAGAGCGCATCCTCGTTGCCGT
>JADGNT010000387.1 GCA_017883345.1 Candidatus Solibacter sp.
CCGTCGAGATTCCGTACTGAGAGGTGTAGCATGCGATTCCAGCGCACGATATTATTGAGCGGTGTTCTTCTGCTGATGGGCGCTCCGGCGCCGGCCCAAGAGGCGCAGCCGCAGGGGGCGCCGACGGTGATCCGGACGGAAACCAAGCTGGTGCTGGTGGACGTGGTGGTCACGGGCAAAAAAGGCGTGTATGTGGAAGACCTGGAGCTGAAAAACTTCAAGGTCTGGGAAGACAACAAGGAGCAGCAGCTCAAGACGTTTTCCTTCGGTGCCGACCCGAAGGCCCCGGGCGGCCAGCAGCGCTACATTGTCCTCTTCTTCGACAACTCCACCATGGCGATGGGGGAGCAGATGCAGGCGCGCCAGGCGGCGGCGCGTTTCATTGAATCCAATGCCGGTCCGGACCGGCTAATGGCCGTGGTGAACTTCACCGGCGCGCTGCAAGTCGCGCAGAATTTCACCGGCGACATCGACCGGCTCAAACAGGTGGTGGGCGGCATCAAGACGTCGGCGGTGGCGCCGGGACCGGAAAGGGCCAGCATGGGTGTGCCGCGCCTGGGTGGCGGCGCCGGCGCGTATGGGGCGCGCAGCATGCTGCTGGCCTTGCGGAGCATGGCCCAGAATCTGACGGAGGTTCCGGGACGCAAGAGCCTGATTCTGTTCACGTCGGGATTCCCGCTGGGCAACGAAGCCCGTTCGGAGGCGAACGCGGCGATCGATTCGTGCAGCAAGGCGAATGTGGCGATTTATCCCATCGACGCGCGCGGGCTCAGCGTCACCGGTATGCCGGGGATGATGGATCAACTTCCCATGCCTGGCGGGCGCGGGCGCGCGGCGCTGGAATTTCCGTCGGCATTTCCCGGCGTTGCGTGGCGCTCTAGCGGCATCGCCTTGGCGGCTTCGCCGGTGCTGCGCATCGCCTCATTCTTCCTTTCCGCCACCGAGTGGGAACAGCAGGGCGGGCGGGGCGGCGGCAGTCCTGGTGGCAGCACGGGTGGCAACACGGGGACGCCCGGCGGCGGGATCACGCGCGGCGCCCCGGGCGGTACTACCCCTGGCAACACCGGTGGCAACACGGGGACGGGGACCGGCACGACGCGGGGGACCAATACCGGCAACACCGGCACGGGCGTCCACAACACCACCAACACCAACACCAACACCAACACCAACAACAGCGGCGGGTCTAATAATCCCAACAATCCGAACAACCGGAACAATCCGAACAATCCATACAACAATCCGTCGCGCCTGAACATTCCCACTTTTCCACCCAGCGCGACCGACAATCAGCAGATCATGTACCTGCTGGCGGAAGGCACCGGGGGGTTCGTGATCACCAACACCAACGACATGGTTGGCGGCATGCAGAAGATCGGCAAGGAACAGAATCAGTACTACATCGTGGGATACACGCCGCCCGAGTCGGCGGAAGGCAGTTGCCACACCCTGAAGGTCAAAGTGGATAAGGGCGGAACCACCGTGCGTTCCCGGGCCGGCTACTGCAACGTGAGATCGCGCGACGCGCTGGCGGGCAACCCGATCGAAAAGACGCTGGAGAGCCGCGCGGCGGCGCCGGCGGCCGGCACGATCGCGGCGTCAATGCGTGCGCCGTTCTTCTATACCGGGGCGAATACCGCGCGCGTGGCGGTGGCCATCGAGATTCCGTCGGAGGCCATCAAATTCGAGAAGGTGAAAGGCAAGATGCATGCGGGCGTGAACGTGCTCGGCATCGCCTACAAGCAGGATGGCAGCGTGGCGGCGCGTTTCAGCGATGCGGTCAAACTGGATTTCGAAAACCAGAAGGAAGTGCAGGGCTTCAAGGAAAAGCCGATGCACTACGAGAACCAGTTCGATGTGGCGGTGGGCGTCTACAACCTGAAAGTCGTGTTCGATTCCGGCGACGCGAGTTTCGGCAAGCTGGAATCGCCGCTGGTGATCAATGCCTATGAGGCCAGCGATTTCGCGATCAGCGGGATCGCCTTCAGCAAAGTGTTCAATAAGGTGTCGGATTCGGACGCCAATCTGGACTCGGTGCTGTTGGAAGGGCGGTCGCCGCTGGTGGCCGGGACCTTCCAGTTCACGCCTTCGGGCTACTCGCGCTTCAAAGCCGAGGAGAAGATTGGGATTTACTTCGAGCTCTACGACCCGGCGCTGGCGGGCGAGACGAAGCCCAAGGTGGCGGTGCAGATCCACATTCTGGATGGCAGGACCCTGGAGATGAAGGAGGACACCGGCAACGTGTTGTTGGATAATTTCGTGAAGGCGGGTAGCCCCATAGTGCCCGCCGGCCTGCGCATGCCGCTTGAGAAATTGGCTCCCGGCCTCTACCGGTTGGAACTGAAGGCGCTCGATTCCACCGGCGCCTTTGCGATCCGTACGGCGGATTTCGAGATTCTGTAGCGTAGCCTTTCAAGGCTGCCATGACCCCATTCGTGGGGGCATTTTTCGAAGCCTTACGCCCTCACGGCCGCCGGCAGTTCCTTCAGGATCTCCGACACGAATGCCTTCGCGTCGCCGAAGAGCATCAAGGTCTTGTCCATGTAATACAGATCGTTGTCGATGCCGGCGAAGCCGGGGTTCATGGAACGCTTGATCACCATCACGGTGCGCGCCTTGTCGACGTCCAGGATCGGCATGCCGAAAATCGGGCTGGATTTGTCGGTGCGCGCGCCCGGGTTGGTGACGTCGTTGGCGCCGATCACCAGCGCCACGTCGCACTGCGGGAACTCGCCGTTGATGTCGTCCATCCCGATCAGGCGGTCGTAGGGGATGTCGGCTTCGGCCAGCAGCACGTTCATGTGGCCGGGCATGCGTCCCGCCACGGGGTGGATGGCGAACTTGACGTCGATGCCGCGCTTCATCAGGGTATCGAAGAGGTCGCGAATCTTGTGCTGCGCCTGCGCCACCGCCAGGCCGTAGCCGGGAACGATAATCACGCTCGACGCCGCTTCCAGGATGGAGGCGGCTTCTTCGGCGCTGGCAGAGCGCACGGGGCGCTGCTCGGTCTTCGCCTTGGCCGGCTGGATCTGTCCGAACGCGCCGAACAGCACGTTGGCGAACGAGCGGTTCATGGCCTTGCACATGATGATGGAGAGAATCAGGCCGCTCGAGCCATCCAAGGCGCCGGCGATGATGAGCAGCTTGTTGTCCAGCGCGAACCCCATGGCGCAGGCGGAGAGCCCGGCGTAGGAGTTCAACAGCGCGATCACGGTGGGCATGTCGGCGCCGCCGATGGGCAGAAGCAACAGCACCCCGAAGACCAGCGAAAGGCCGGCGAAGATGGGGAAGATCCAGGTGTCGGTGGGCACCAGGATGACGCGCACGCCCAGCCCGATGGCGATGGCGAAGAGCACGAAGTTGATGGCGTTCTGGTTCTTGTAGACCAGCGGGCGCGAGGGCAGGATCTCCTGCAGTTTGCCCATGGCCATCAGGCTTCCGGTGAAGGTGAGGAAGCCGAGCAGGGTTTCGATCACCAGGGCCACCATGGTGAACCCAACGAGCTCCGTGGAGGCATGAGGCTGCCGCTGGTAATACTCCGCGGTGCCCACCAGCGCCGCGGCCAATGCGCCGCAGGCGTGCGACATGGCGGTCCGCTGCGGCACCGCCGTCATCGGCATGATGTAGGCGATGGGCACGCCGACCGCGGTGCCGATGAGCAGCGCGGCCAGGATCCACTCCCAGTTGCCGTGATGCCCGATCAGCGTGCCACCAACCGCCATCAGCATTCCGGCCTCGCCCGCGAAGATGCCGCGGCGCGCCGTCACCGGCGAGTTCATCCACTTCAGCGAGAGAATGAAGAGCGCGCCGGAGAGGATGTAGATGTAGTTGACCAGGGAGCCCATTTACTTTTTCACCTCCCGGCGCTTGAACATCTTGAGCATGCGGTCGGTGATCAGGAAGCCGGAGACGATGTTGGTGGTGGCGGCCGTGATGGCGACGAAGCCGAGCACTTTGCTCATGGTGGTGGCTTCGTCATTGCTGATGATCAGGATCGCGCCCACCACCGAAATGGCGGAGATGGCGTTGGTCAGCGACATCAGCGGCGTGTGCAGCAGGGGCGAAACCCTGCGAATCACCTCCAGGCCGACGAAGGTCGCCAGCATGAAGACGTACAGTCCGATTTCCAGGTTTGACGACATTGCGCGCTCCTCTTATTCGGCCGCCAGTCCGAGCATTTCCCGCACCTTTGGATGCACCACAACTCCCGCGTGCGTGACCAGCGTTTCCCTCACGATCTCGTCTTTCTCATCGAGCAGGCGATCGAGCGCGAGCTTGCCGTCCTTGATCAGGTATTTGAGAAAGGTCGCGATGTTTTTGGCGTACAGTTGGCTGGCGTGATACGGAATGGTGGACGGCAGATTCAACGGCCCCATAATAGTGACGCCGCCCACTACTACGGTTTCGCCGGGGCGGGTGATGTCGCAATTGCCGCCGCGCTCCGCCGCGATATCCACGATCAGCGAGCCGGGCGCCATGTGCGCCACCATGTCGCGGGTGATCAGAATGGGCGCTTTCCTGCCGGGCACGGCGGCGGTGGTGATGACCACGTTCTGCTGCGCCAGCACGCCGGCCATCAGCTCGCGCTGCCGCTGGTAGAACTCTTCGGTCATGGCCTTGGCGTATCCGCCCTTGTCCTCGGCGCCGGCGGCTGGGACTTCGAGCACGACGAAGCGCGCGCCCAGGCTCTCCACCTGCTCCTTGACGGCCGCGCGGATATCGTAACCGCTGACCACCGCGCCCAGTCGCTTTGCCGTGGCGATGGCCTGCAACCCCGCGACGCCCGCGCCGATCACCAGCACGCGCGCCGGAGCCACGGTCCCCGCCGCGGTCATCAACATGGGGAACATGCGGGGCAGCCCATCGGCCGCCAGCAGCGCGGCCTTGTAGCCCGCGACGGTCGCCATGGAGGATAGGGCGTCCATGCTCTGCGCGCGCGTGATGCGCGGCATCAGTTCCATGGCGAGGAAGGTGACGCCGCGTTCGGCGAGCGCGCGCGCCGCGTCGCCGGCGGTCAGCGGTTCGCCGAAGCCGATGGCCATCTGCCCCTGCCGCAAGAGCGCCAGGTCGGCCGCGCCGGTCTCCGGGTTCGCCCCCGGGCTGCGCACCTGCAAAATCACTTCGGCCGTGCGGAAAACCTCCTCGCGGCTGCCCGCCAGGCGCACGCCCTTCTCCACATATTCGGCATCGGGAAAGCCGGACTCCGCGCCCGCGCCCGGCTGCATGAGTAGTTCAACGCCCGTCTTGTTGAAGACGGAGATGGCGCTCGGGACCATCGCCACCCGGCGCTCGCCCGGCGATGCTTCAACGACAATTCCGACGATTATTCCCACGATGATTCCTAAGTAGGACAGGCCTCCTGGCCTGTCTGGGCGATACAAATGAGTCCAGACCCATCGGAACGACAGGCCAGGAGGCCTGTCCTACTTTCCTCACAGCAGTTCTGAAGTGCGAAAGAAAAACGCCAGCTCCACCGCCGCCGTCTCCGCGGCGTCCGACCCGTGAATGCAGTTGCGCTCGATGTTGGCGGCAAACCGCTTGCGGACCGTGCCCTCGGCGGCATTGGCCGGGTTGGTGGCGCCCATGACT
>JADGNT010000388.1 GCA_017883345.1 Candidatus Solibacter sp.
GGACATTTCGCGGAGGGTGCGGATGACGCGGACGGCGATCTCGCCGCGATTGGCGATCAGGACCTTGCGGAACATGCAGATGGAATTGTAGCAGGGGGGAGCGCGTGGGGCTCGAGGGATTCTGCTTGACGCGGAGGCGCGGAGGCGCGGAGGAAGACGCGGAGAACACACAAGGAGAGGCTGGGAAGGCCTTCGATAGCGAGAGAGGAACGTCAAAACCTGAGAGCGCGGAGGAAGCGGAGATCAAGGGCTTCGCGGGGGAGACGCGGTTTTCGGCGCACGCGGTGGGCGAAGCAATCGTGTGGGCCGGGGGCTGGTAGAATTGGGGGGTTCTCCAGTTACGCTATGGTCCTCGACTCAATTAAGGGATCGTTGAAGGAGCGGGGCGTGCGCCTCACCCGCCAGCGCCAGATACTGCTCGAACTGATCGATAAGACCGGCGAGCATCTGGATGCCGAGAGCCTGTTCCAGTTGGCGAAAGAAAAAGACCCGAAGCTGAACCGGGTCACGGTGTATCGCACGCTGAAGATGCTGAAGGCGAGCGGCTTGGTGGACGAGCTGGACCTGATGCACTACGTCGGCGACCAGCATTACTACGAGACACGGCTGAAGCAGGAGCATGCGCACGTGATCTGCCTGCGCTGCGGCAAGGTGGAAGAATTCTTCGGTGAGCCGCTGCAGCGGCTGCGCAAGCAGATCGAGAGCCACTTCGGATTTCAGGTTTTGCTGGCGCGGACGGAAGTGGGCGGCTATTGCGCGCATTGCCAGACGCTGCGGGCGCGCGAAGTGGAAGAGTTACGCATGCTCACGTTGGGGGCCGCCAGGCCGGCGGCGGCGCGCGCGCCCCGCAAGCGGGCGCGGCGAAGCTAGATGGGACCGGAAGCCGCGGTCGGGCCGGCCGCCGGGCCGGCGTCGCTGGTGGTGGTGGATCCCAACGGCCATCGCAAGCGGGTGCCGGTGGATCCGATTCCGTTTCTAATCGGGCGGCAGCCGGAGAACCACTTGATTCTGCGCGACAGCCGGGTTTCGCGGTCGCACGCGCGCATCGTGGTGGAAAACGGCGTGTACGTGCTGGAGGACATCGGCAGCCGGCACGGAACGTTCGTCAACGGCAAGCGTGTCCAGCGCAAGGTGTTAGAGAACACGGACAGGGTGGAATTCGGCGCGCAGGATTCCTATCAATTGCTGTTTGCGCTGGACGGTGCGGAACTCAAGCGGCTGATGGAGCAGGTGGGCGGCGGGGAGCAGGCGGGTGCGCCGCTGGGGGTGGGCAGCAATCTGGCCAAGCTGCGGGCCATCCTGGATCTGGCGCGCACGCTACAGAGCTCGTTCTCGATCGACGAGGTGCTGGCCAGCGTGGTGGACACGGCGCTGACGATTACGGGGGCGGAGCGCGGGTTTCTGCTGTTGCGAGCGGTGGCGGGGGCGGAACTGGAAACGCGGGTGGCGCGGAACCGGCGCGGGCAGAACTTGCGGGAGACGGATCTGCGGGTGCCGCGCGAGGTGATCCGGCGGGCACTGGAGCAGCGCCGGGAACTCCTGTCGATGAACTTCGAGCCGCTGGGGGCGGAGGAGACGCGGCCGGAGAACAGCATTGCGGACCTGGAGCTGCGCTCTGTGATCTGCGTGCCGCTGGTGCGGATCCGCGCCGGGCAGAGCAACGCGACGAGCGTGCTGGTGACCGGCAATGAGACGGTGGGCGTGCTGTACATGGACTCGCGGTTGTTGGCGGCGGACTTGGCGGGGGGGAACCGGGAACTGCTGCAGACGCTGGCCATCGAAGCGTCGACGGTGCTGGAAAATGCGCGGCTGCTGCAGGAAGAGCAATCCAAACACCTGATGGAAGAGGAGTTGCGGTTGGCGCGGACGATCCAACAGAGCCTGCTTCCGCGGAGTCTGCCGGGCGAGGGATGGCTGCGGGCGAGCGGCAGCAGCCTGGCTTCGCACGAGGTGGGCGGGGACTACTACGATGTGACGCGGGTCAGTTCGCACTGCTGGAGTGCGGTGGTGGCGGATGTTTCGGGCAAAGGGGTGGGCTCGGCGCTGCTGGCCTCGCTGCTGCAGGGGGCACTGATCACGGCGACGGAGCATCCCGAGGCGATGGGGCACCGGATGACGCGGCTGAATCGCTTCCTGTTGGATCGGACGGGTGGCGAAAAGTACGCGACGGTGTTCTATTGCCTGCTGCACGGCGACGGCAGGATGTACTACGTGAATGCGGCGCATTGCCCGCCGATGCTGGTGCGGGCGAACGGGGAGCGGCTGGAACTGGAGGCGAGCGGGACGCCGGTGGGGCTGGTGGAGACGGCGGAATTCGCTGTTGTCGAGCAGCGGCTGGCGGCGGGCGACAAGATCGTGATCTACAGTGACGGCGTGACCGAGGCGCAGAATCTGGAAAAGCGCTTCTTCGGCAAGCGACGGCTGCGGGAGGTGGTGGAAGCCCACGCCGGCCACTCCTGCGCGGCGATTCACGACGCCATTCAGGAGGCGGTGGCTGCGTTCACCGAAGGCGCCGCGCAATCCGACGACATCACGCTGGTGGTTCTGGAGTTTAGCGGGACGGCCTGAGGCGCGGCGGCGTTTTGGAGCGCGGCGTTTTGGAGCGCGGCGTTTTCGATTGCTGCGGCGAGATTGGCCAACGAAGCGGTGGCGCCAGAGATCTGCGGCAACTTGGCGGGTAGCATGCGGCGCACGATTTCCGCGAAGGGGATTAGCAGCACGGGGTGTTCGGCGGCATCCTCACGTTGTGTGATGTTGACGAAATCCTGGTGGGGCAGGTTGAGGCGCATCTGCCAGAAGGCGGACTGCGAAGTTCGCGGGGCGGATGTGCCGAAGCGCTGGCCGGCGAGGCGTGCGTTGATACGGCTGTAGCCGAGGTCCCGCGCCCCGGATTCCAGAGTCTGCCAGCACTGCGCCAGGCTGGATGCCGACGCCAGCGCCCGTTCGAAAGCTTCGAGTTTGACGTGGGCGCTGAGGGTGGGGCGCAGTCCGGCCCAGAGAAAGCGGCGGGTGGCACTGAATTCCACGTAGCCCAGATACTGGATGCCGCCGCAGGCGCCGGCTACGAACAGCAGGATGACGGCGCCGCCGAGTTGGTGGTGCAATATGTTCTGGAGGAGAGAAAAAACGGCCCCGAATCCGCAGATGGCATAGAGCAGCAAAGCGGCCCTACGGGGTGTGAAACCTCGATCGAGCAGACGATGATGAATGTGGGCGCGGTCACCCGTGAAGATCGGTTGGTTACGCAGGAATCTGCGCGCCACCGAAAGGGCGACTTCGAGCAAGGGAAGCGCCAATGCCATGACCGGCGCGGCAACCCCGAGCATCGTGGCCGATTTTTGGCTCCAGATGATGCCATAGGAACCCAGCAGGAAACCGATCAGGAGGCTTCCCGAATCGCCCAGAAAGATAGATGCCGGATTAAAGTTGTAGCGCAGAAAACCGATCAGACAGCCGGCCAGCGGTGCGGTGGCGAGCGCCAACATGAAATCGCCGTGAATCAACCCGGCGATCAACGTGGTCAGGGTAGCGGTGAGCCCCACTCCGGCGGCTAGCCCGTCGATCCCGTCAATCAGATTGAAGGCGTTGGAACAGAGTATCAGCCAGCCCACGGTCAGTATGAGACTGCACCAGGGCGCCAGAGGGTGGCTGGCGATACTGACGATTCTGACGCCCGCCTCATACGCCCAGATCGACGCCGCCAACTGACCGGCCAGTTTCTGCCAGGGTTTGATGTTCAGCCAGTCGTCGAGCAGGCCGGTCATAAATACCAGCCCGACCGGAGGGAGCAGCGACCGGACCATGCCCAGGTTGTCGCCGATCAGCCCGCTGGCCTTGGTGGGAAGCAGCAGCAGGATGGCGTAGGCTCCCAGATACGAAATGAGAATCGGCACACCTCCCGTCCGCGGGGTGGCCGCCATATGGACCTTTCGTTGGTTGTCGGGGTGGTCGACCAGACCAAATCGGATCGACCAGTTGCGCATCACCGGCGTCAACAGCAGGCAGAGGAGGCAAGAGGCGAAGGTGAGTATGCCAAGCGAGTACATGTCGGTTTCATTCCTTTCCGCTAAAGTGAAGGGTTGGCGCAGGTTCGCCGCACGCCAGAGATTCCAGCATGGTGGCCAAGCGCTCCAGATAGATCGAATTGTCGAAGTGCTCGCGAATCAACTGACGGCCAGCGCGGGCCATGCGCTTGGCCAAGGATGGATCGTCCAGCAGGCTGGCGACCGCCTGGGCAAGGGCGTTGGCGTCGCCTGGCGGAACCAGAATGCCGGTTACACCGTCCACCACGACATCGATCACCCCGGTGACGCGGGTGGAGACAGCCGGCACGCCGGACGCTGCCGCCTCCAGCAAGACCTTGCCCATACCCTCCCGGTAGGTTGGAAACACAAATACGTCCATCAACGGGTAGTATGGCGTTGGGTCGGGTACGAAACCGGGCCAGTGCACATTGGGCCCGGTGCGGATGTATGCCGCCGTTGCCTGGTCCACCGGATCGCCGGATTCGAAATCGCCGAGCAGCAGCAGGTGGATTGCGCGTTTCTGACGACGCAGCGTTTGGAAGCAGCGAACCAGTTCGCCAATGCCCTTGTCGCGGGTCAGGCGTCCCACGAAGCCGATCACGGCGGCATCGTGCGGAATGCCCAAGAGCGTGCGCAGGTGGCGGGTCGCGGCCGCGGGGGCGATGCCGCCGGCAGGATCGATGGTAATCCCCTCGCTACCTCTTTCGCCCAGGAGGATCAGTCTGTCTTCGGTCGCGATGCGGTCCGCGAGCGCGCTCTGGCGGACGCTGCGGCTGATGCAGATCACTTGGTGGGCGCAGGCGCAGGCGATCTTCTCGCAGGCCATCAGCAGCCACCGTTTCCAGGACCGGGTGGTTTCGTAGCGCAGGCCTCGCAGGGTGTAGACACGATGCGGCACTCCCGCGAGGCAACCCGCCAGACCGCCGAGGAAGCCCATTTTCGGGGTGCTCATATTGGTCACGGCAGGGCGCACCGAACGCAGGATGCGCCAGATCTGCCACAAAGCGCGAAGATCCGAGAGCGGGGCCAACTCCCGCTTCAGTGAAACGAACTGGAACCGGACACCTGGGAATTCAGGCAGAGTTTCCGCACCAGGCGGCGCCGGCCGGGGAGCGATCGCCACCACGTCAAGCCCCCGCTGTTGAACCGCGGCCAGTATCTCCGGCAGGAACTGCCGGACCGCAAACATGCTGTTCATGCCGAACGCCGCCACGGGCTTTCTTGATGGTTCGGACTCCTGCCCGGCTTCGGCTTTGCGCAGGACCAGCGAGAACGTTTCCGCCGCCTCGTCGCCGGCCACCATCCGGAACATCAGCAGCCAGAGGCGCCATAACGCGTGAATCGGGAAGCAGAATCGAAAGTAGTCGCTCTGGAAGTATGCGCGGCGATGTTCGGCGATCAGACCGTTGGATCGCGCCATGGCCTCCATCCGGGCGGGCGTACACCGGTTGTAATATGCCGGGAAACCCTGCGACCGCCGCCTTTCGGGATAGATGCCAAACAGGATCGCTCGCTTGATTTTTTGGGGCAGAAGGAGATTGATCCTGG
>JADGNT010000389.1 GCA_017883345.1 Candidatus Solibacter sp.
CCTCAACCACTTACCGCCCTCACCTCCAAATCCCCCGCCACCGGCGTGCTAAATCGTAGTCATGGCAACCCCCGCTCAAATCACCGCCAATCGGGCCAACGCCCAGCAGTCCACCGGACCCCGCTCCGTCGAGGGCAAGTCCGTCTCCCGCTTCAACGCCCTGAAGCACGGACTGGACGCCGCCTCCATCGTCATCCCCGGCGAAGATCCCGCCGATTACGACGCCCTCGCCACCCACTACGACAGCGAGTTCCGTCCCCAATCCGCCTCCGAATCCTTCCACGTCGATACCATGCTCCGCGCCGATTGGCAGAAGCGCCGCCTGCAGGGCGTCGAGGCCGATCTCTTCCACACGGTCCTCGCCGAATCACCCGGCAACTCCCTCGCCGCCGTACTCCTCGCCGAGTCCCCCGCCGCCAAACTCCTCGTCCGCGTCCAGCGCCAGATCGCCGCCTTCGAACGCACCTGGCACCGCGCCAATACCGAACTCCGCCGCGCCCGCAAGCAGACCGTGGACGCCGCCGGAGAATCCCTCGACAACTACCTCGAACGCTTCCATGCCACTACCGCCGCCCAATTGGCTTCGATCCGTCAATCCACCGCCAGCGCCGTCCCTGGCTCCCCAGCCGCTCCCACCTCGTCCCCTGACTGGCCGCCCACTGACGAAAAAACCGGCAAACCTCTGTACTTCGTCGGCTGAAACCCGAAACTTTGTACTGCCGTTACACTGAAGAAGGACGATGGTATCTGCGGAATCCGGAAGTGTCGCGGTGCTGGCCGAAAAGCCCTCAGTGGCACGCGACATCGCACGCGTGCTGGGCGCGGGCGGCAAAGGCGATGGGTACCTTCACGGCAATGGGTACGTGGTCACCTGGGCCATCGGTCACCTGGCCGCGCTGGCCCAGCCGCACGAGATCAATCCGCAATGGCGCCAGTGGCGCCGCCACCTGCTCCCCATGCTGCCGGAGCAATGGCCCCTGGTGGTCTACGAAAAGACCAAGGACCAGTTCGAGACGGTCAAACAAATCCTCAACTCGCCGAAGATCTCGCGAGTGGTGTGCGCCACCGACGCGGGCCGCGAGGGCGAACTGATTTTCCGCTATATCTACGACGCCGCGCAATGCGCCAAACCAGTGAGCCGCCTGTGGATCTCTTCGCTCACCCCGGAGGCGATCCGCAAGGGCTTCGACGCGCTGCGTCCGGCCGCCGATTACGATGCGCTGGCCGATGCCGCGCGCGGGCGCAGCCAAGCCGATTGGCTGGTCGGCATGAACCTCTCGCGCGCCTACTCGCTGGCTTACGACGAAGTCCTCTCAGTGGGCCGGGTGCAGACGCCGACGCTCGCCATGGTGGTGGAGCGCGAATTGGCGGTCCGCCGATTCGCCCCGGAGGACTACCTGGAAGTGATGGCCACCTTCCGCCCCACCGGCGCTCCGCAAGCGGGCGCGTACCAGGGCACGTGGTTTCGCGAACGGACGGCGGCGGCCGCCGCACCCGGCGCCGACAAGGAATCCCTGCAACAGGCCATGCGCTTGCCCGCCGATGGAGAAGAGGCGCGGCGCATCGCGGCGCGGGCACGCACCGGGCAGGCCGCCATCGAGTCCGTCGAAGCCCAGACCCAGCGCATGCCGCCGCCGGCGCTCTACGATCTCACCGAGTTGCAGCGCCACGCCAACCGCCTGTTCGGCTTCAGCGCGCAGAACACCCTGGATACCGCGCAAGCTCTGTATGAACGCCACAAGCTGATCAGCTATCCGCGTACCGACAGCCGTCACCTCTCCGAGGACGTGGCGCGGACGTTGCCGCAGGTGGTCCACACCATTGCCGGGGCCTACCGCGAGCAGCTTGCGCCGGGCACCGGGGAGCGTCCGTTGGGACGCCGCTTCGTGGACGATTCCAAGGTGACCGACCACCACGCCATCATTCCCACCACCACCTCGGCCGACAAAGTCTCGCTCTCTCCCGAAGAGCGCAAGATCTACGATTTGATCTGCCGCCGCCTGCTCGGCGCGTGGCATGACGACCACATCTGGTCTGTCACCACGGTGATCACCGTCGTGATCACAGCGCCTCGCAACGACGCCACGGTGGATCGTTATCACACCTCGGGCAGCGCGGTCCAGCAAGTCGGCTGGAAGGTGCTGGACCTGGCGCCCGCCAAGGCGAAGAAAGCCGCGCCGGCCGCCGCCGTCGACGCACATGACGGGCGCGCCGAACAGGTCCTTCCGCCAGGGCTCTCCAAAGGCCAGCCGCAGGACGTACTGGATGCCGAGGTCTTGAAAAAGAAGACGCGCGCGCCCAAGCGTCTGACCGACGGGACGCTGCTCACCGCCATGGAAACGGCGGGCAAGACGCTCGATGAGAAGGAACTCTCCGACGCCATGAAAGAGACGGGGCTGGGCACGCCGGCCACGCGCGCTTCGATCATCGAAGTGCTGCTCAAGCGCGAGTATATTGTGCGCGACGGCAAGAGCCTGGAGGCCACCGACAAGGGAATCCGGCTGATCGAAGTGGTCCACCCGGAGGTCAAAAGCCCCATCATGACGGGGCAGTGGGAGGCGTACCTGCACCGCATCCAAAGAGGCACGGCGCAACTCGGTCCCTTCGTGAAAGGGATTGAGGACTACGTGCGCGAGGTGGTGGGAAAAGTCGGCCAGGTGGCGGCGCCGAGACGCAGTTCGCGGGCGGACGCGCCCAATGTCACGTTTTCGCCACGCAGCGAATCCGACCGAAATGGTGGGGCGGACCCCCTGGTCCGCGCGGGTCCCCCTGGACCCGCCCTCAGCGCTACGAATCAAGCGCCTGCATCGCGGGACAGTGCGGCGCGGCCGGTGCGTGCCCTGGGGTCGCTCGATGAGACGGGTTGGCGCGACACGACGGCGCCGCACGATGTCGTAGAGTTGCGCCAGACCCCGGCACTGAGCAAGAGCGGGAACAAGGGGTCGCGCGCGGACGTGGGCGTCCGCCCCACCACTGGCGCCGCCCCCGTCTACGCCGGCGGCACGCTCACCGAACTGCTGCAAACGGCCTTCGGATTCCCATCGTTCCGCACCAGTCAGGAAGCCGTCTGCCAAGCCGTCATCGCGGGCCGCGACGTCTTGCTGGTCATGCCCACCGGTGCCGGCAAGTCTCTCTGCTACCAGTTACCCGCGGTGGCGCGCGGCGGTACGGCGCTGGTGATCAGTCCGCTGATCGCCCTGATGGAAGATCAGGTGGCCAAGCTCAAGGAGCGCAACTTCGCGGTGGAACGCATTCACTCCGGGCGCGACCGTGCCGCCTCGCGCCAGGCCTGCATCGACTACCTCCACGGCGCCTTGCAGTTCCTGTTCATCGCGCCGGAGCGTCTGCGCGTCGCGGGTTTTCCGGAAATGCTGGCCAAGCGCAAGCCGTCGCTCATCGCCATCGACGAAGCCCATTGCATTTCCCAATGGGGGCACGATTTCCGCCCGGACTACCGCATGCTCGGCCAATATCTGCCCACCCTGCGGCCCGCCCCGGTGATCGCCTTGACGGCTACCGCCACACCGGTGGTGCAGAACGATATCGCCGTGCAGTTGGGGCTGGTCGAGCCCGCGTGTTTCATTCAAGGCTTCCGCCGCGACAATCTGGCGATTGAAGTGGTGGAGGTGGCGCCGTCGCAGCGCGCCGCGCTCACCCTGGAACTGCTGCTGGAGGAGGAGCGCCGCCCGGCCATCGTGTATACCCCGACGCGCGCGCAGGCGACATCGGTGGCCGCCGAACTTGCCCGCCACTTCCCCTGCGCCGCCTACCACGCGGGGCTCGATGCCGTGCACCGCAAGCGCGTCCAGGAGGAATTCCTGGAGGGCCGCATCCAGGTGATGGTGGCCACCATCGCGTTCGGCATGGGGATCGACAAGCCGGATGTGCGCACCGTGATTCACACCGCCTTGCCGGGGAGCCTGGAAGCGTATTACCAGGAGATCGGGCGCGCCGGCCGCGACGGCGCGCCCAGCCGCACCATCCTGATGCACTCCTACGCGGACCGCCGCACGCACGACTTTTTCTTCGAGCGCGATTACCCCGAGGTGAAGGTACTGGACGGCATATTCGGGCGCCTGCGCGTCGAGCCGGTGGAGAAAGCGGTGCTGCAACAGCAACTCCGCATGGATCCGGACGTGTTCGACAAAGCGCTGGAGAAGCTCTGGATTCACGGCGGCGCCCTGGTGGACTTCGCCGAGAACGTCAGCCGCGGGCACGACCATTGGCGCGAACCCTATATCGCCCAGGGCGACCAGAAGCAGCAGCAGCTCAACCTGATGCTGCGTTATGCCGAGAGCAGCGAGTGCCGCATGTCCGGCCTGGTGCGCCACTTTGGCGACCTGGCGGACGCGCAGAACGCCTGCGGGATTTGCGATTTCTGCGCCCCCGCCGAGTGCTCCGGGCAGCGCTTTCGTCCCGCCACCGATGCGGAGCGCGCGGCGGCCCTCGTGGCGGTCAACGTGCTGCGCTCGGGCAGCGGGAGATCGACCGGCAAATTGCACGCCGAAGTGTGCCCTCGCGGGGAGATGACGCGCGACGCTTTCGAGGAGATCCTGGGCGCCATGGCGCGCGCCAATTTCCTGCGCCTGGCGAACGCCGTCTTTGAGAAGGACGGCAAGGCCATCCCGTACCGCAAGGCGAGCCTCACACCGGACGGCGAGGCGCTGGAAGAAATCGCGCCGGGCGATCTGGTGATGAAGGACGCCGCGCAGGCTGCCACCCCGGCGCGAAAGGGAAGAAAGAAGAAAGCGGCGGCCACGGCGGCCACAAGAAAGCGGCCGCGGAAGCCGGCCGCGGTGGCCACGCCGGCGCCGCCTCGCCCGTCGAGCCGGCCGGGAATTGCGCCCGATTCGCGGGTTGAAGAGACGTTGCGACAGTGGCGCATGGCGGAGGCCAAACGCCGCGGAGTTCCCGCCTTCCGGATCTTCAGCGACCAGGCGCTGAAAGCCGTGGCGGCGCGCCGCCCCGCCACCGCGGCGGAACTGCTCGCCATCCCCGGCCTGGGGATCGGCACGGTGGAGAAGTATGGCGCGCAGATCTATCGCCTGCTGCACGGCGCCGCCGGCTAACCCCAATTTCTCATCGGTCGAGCATCGACACGAGTGTCGATGCGGCAAACACGAGTGTTTGCGCCACGCCGGCCGTCAACAGTCTGTTCCCACTTAACCGTGGCGCACGCTCTCAGCGTGCCGTGCCGGCACTCTTGCCGGCATGTCTTGGCCGCGACCGATGAGAAATCCGGGCTAAGCGCACCGTTTCAAGAGTTCACCGGCCTATAGGGAAACCGCTTGCTCACGCGCGCGGCTCTGATCGGAGCCGCCACCGGGGTACCCTCTGGGTCGGGAGCGATTCTTGGCAGTGTCTCGCGGCCGGCCGCCAAGTCCGGCTGGAATTGGTTTGTGGAACAGGAGGCAGACGACAAAAACCGATCGTCTGGCCCACTCGGACTTCTGGTCCTACGCCGCCTTCGGCATGGCTACCGTCTTGGGCTGCAAGCCCGCCTTCGCCAGCACGTAGTAAACCCCGAACCCGACGATAAAGCTGTACACCACCG
>JADGNT010000390.1 GCA_017883345.1 Candidatus Solibacter sp.
GCGCCACCACCGGCAAGTCGTTTGCCTGCAAAGGTGGGGCAGGCGCTTTCGCCTGCCAACTCCGCCTGCGGGCGATTCTCTTACAGTTTCTGCGGGAGCGGTCTTACGCACGGAAACCGAATTGTGTGCCGGAAAACAGCTACCGGACAACCGGGGGATCGTTCGCCCGGACTTGCCAGGTGGGCATTCCGGGCGGGGCGACTTTGTCCGCCGGGCCGTGCCAGACGCTGCCACCGAACGTGGTGACGTAGATCTGCTTCGCGTCGGTGGGGTCGGGGATTACGCGGTGTCCCCACTTGAAGTCGTAGCCGGCAATACGCCGCCAGGTTTCGCCGCTGTCGGTGGAACGCCAGGCCGAGGACTCGAATCCGGCGGCGTACAGCAGCTTGGGATCTCGCGGATCGATCGTCACATCGTAAATGTGTTTATCCTGCGAGAGAACGTTGCGCCAATTCCTGCCGCCATCGGTGGAGAGGAAGATGCCCCCCTCGCGGGCCTCCTTGGCTGCCTGGCGGCCCCATGCGGCCAGGTACAGACGGGAAGGATTGCGCGGGTCGATGGCCAGACCGTTGGGTCCATTCAGTCCTTCGGGGAGCGGCAGTCGTTCCCAATGTTCGGCGCCATCGGTGGAGCGATACAGCGCGCCATCTCCAGGGTTGCCAAAGCTGCCGTCTTCGCTGCGCCGCGCCACCACCAGGTACAGCGCGCCGCGCGGATCCCTCGCCAGTCGCCAGGCAAAGGGCTCGGCACCCTCGATGCCGTTGTTCTTGAGTACCCAGGTTGCTCCGCCGTCGGTGGACTTGAACACGCCGCGGCCGAATCCGGTCACATACAGAACACGCGCCGTCTTGGGGCTCTCCGGATCCAGCAGGATGTGCGTGGCGGCCGTCTGAGGAAGCGTGGGGCTGGCCTGACGCCAGGTACGGCCGCCGTCGTCGCTCACGGCCACGCCGCCGTTATAGCCGGCGACGCCGCGCTGGCGCCACATCTTCGGCCGCGGCAGATCGTGCGTGCCGCTCATGGCCGCCCACATGCGGCCTTCCACTGCCGGGTCGAATTCCACCCAATACGTCGTATTCCTCCATGGGCGCGGCACGCCCACGGTGGCGCTGACCCAGCTTTCACCGCCGTCCTCGCTGCGGAACAGTCCGATATCGGTGTAGGTGATGAACACGCGCTTGCGGTTGAACGGATCGAAATGCACTCCATACGCAGTGGTGACATCCATCCCCGTGGTGGTGAAGCCGTCGCCCGATCCCTTTTTGGAATAGACGCCGACCCAGGTCTTGCCGCCGTCGGTGGTGCGCATGGTCCGGCCCAGGTCGGTGGCATAGACGATATTGGGATCGGTGGGCGCGACGCCGAGATTGAGCGGCGTTCCTCCCCAGCTCGGGCCGAATCGCGCGGTGATCCAGCCGTCATGCACATTGGCAGCGGGATCGTCGGACGTTTCCTTCCACACCAGCGTCCAGTTGCGGCCGGCATCGGTGGTCTTGGCGACACCGAAGTTCCGGCCATCCAGATTGCTGTAAGCGAGGTACGCCACGTCCGGATGTTGGGCGCTGGTGGCTACGGCGGAAAACCGCGGCTTCGCCCCCGGCTGGATCTCCGAGTTGCGCCAGGTGACGCCGCCGTCGTCGGAGACATGCAGACCGTCGCGCGACACACCGTAGAGCCGCAGTCCTCCACCGGTGGCGTATCCCGCGGAAGTATCGATGAACTGCGCGGGCGTAGCGTGCTCTTTCCATGTACCGCCCGCGCGGACCATCACGGATTTTGCGGTCACCACGGTGACGCACCGATCCGCGCGCGGCGACGCCGGATCGATGTGGATGTGCAGAACGCCCGCCGGCAGATCCGCGCCTTTCTTCCAGCTCGCGCCGCCGTCGGCCGATACCGAGAGAATCGTCGAACTGCCCTCCGACATCGCCGCGTACAGCGTCTTGGAGTCCGCTGGGTCGATGGCCAGCGCGGCAACATGCGGGTAGCGCCCGTCCTTCGTCACGATCCGCGCATCGGCGTGATCCGACGGCATCTCTACGCCGCCTGTGTCACCCGGCGCCGGATACAACAGGTTCCACGTCTGGCCGCTGTCCCGGCTGCGCCACAGGCCAAGGGCCTCCGTGTACAACGTCCGCGCATCCAGTGGATCGAAGGCGAAGAAGCGTACCCCGCCACCCAGGTTGAACATCCCCCACGAAGCGCCACCGTCGCGGGAAACGTAGCCACCGGTCATGTCGCAGCGCACCAGAACCGTGCCGGGATCGTGCGGGCTGATGGTGGGAATGAACTGCGCGCCACCGCCGCCCGGTCCAATCCGTTTCCACCCGTCCGGCGCCCAGGCCATCGAGGCAGCCGCCAACAGGACAAGAGGCAGCGCCAATCTGGAAACATGGGGTCGCATGTTTGGCTTACACTTTCTCGGGCACCACGAAGGGCTTGCGATACTCCCGCCGGAACATCTTATTGGCTGCCGCATCGCCCGGTATGCTGTAGCTCGCGGCATCGAAACGAACCATCCTGCCGACCCGGTACGAGATGTTCGCCAGATGCACCAGCGTGGTGGAGATGGCGCCCTCTTCGATCGGCGCGTTCAAGTCCTCGTGCTTTCGCGTGCGCAACGCCGCGATGAAATTGGCCCAGTTGTTTCCGATGTCGCTGCCCGAAGGACCGGGCTGCTGCTCGCGTCCCAGGAAGCTCTGATAGCGGCCATGGTCTTCGTCCCAAACCGAAAGGTACCCGTTGGAGCCATAGAAAATTGCGCCCACGGTGTTCGACGACTTGATGCCTTCGTCAATGCCCGCTTCATGATTGCTGATCCTGTGGCGCACCTCGAAGGTCATCACCTTCTTCTTTCCGTTGTCTTCAAATTCGAATGTAGCGGCCAGGGTGTTGGGCGTCTCCTGGTCGTCGTCAAACATGAAATGACCGCCGATAGCGCTGACCTTGGTCGGGTACTTGACGCCGAGACCCCAGCGCGAGACATCGACCTGATGGATCCCCTGGTTGCCGAGATCGCCGTTGCCGTAATCCCAAAACCAGTGCCAGTTGTAGTGAAAGCGGTTCTGGGTGAACGGGTGCTCGGGCGCGGGACCGAGCCACAGGTCGTAGTGCACACCGGCGGGCACCGGCTCCACCGGCTTGCGGCCAATGGTGTCGCGCCACTTGTAGCACAGGCCGCGCGCCATGAAGACCTCGCCGATCAGTCCATCCCGCATGTGCTGGATTGCCTCGCGTACGATGCTGGATCGGCTGTTGGTGCCGTGTTGCACGAGCCGGTTGTACTTTTGGGCCGCGGCCACAATCTGCTTCGCTTCGAACATATCGTGCGAGCAGGGTTTCTCCACATACACATCCTTGCCGGCCTGGCACGCCCAGATCGTCTGCAGCGTGTGGTGGTGGTTCGGAGTGGCAATCGAGACCGCATCGATGGACTTGTCTTCGAGCAGTTTGCGAAAATCGGTGAACGCCGCGGGACGCTTCTTGCCGGCTTTCTCCAATTCGCTCACGCGCGCGTTGAGCACCGATTCATCGACGTCGCAAATGGCCGCGATCTCCACGTTCTGCATCGCGCTGTAGCGGCGGATGTGCTCCCGGCCCTGCGCGTGAACCCCTACGCAGGCTACACGCACGGTGTCGTTGGCGCTCGCCCTGGCGCGAGGACCGAGCACGGCCCCCGCCGACGCAAGAGAGCCCATTAAGAAATGTCTTCGTTCCATTTGACTACCATTCTAGCCGGAGTGATGCCGTTGGGCCTTGCCATCGGATATGTGATCAGTGGAATGTGTTCCATTTGGATTGATTTTCTGCTATATGGTGTACCGATGGAGCGATCCATGAAATCGATTGGACGACGCAACTTTTTCCGAAACCTCTTTACCGGCGGCATGCCGGCAGGTGCGGCGGCCGCTCAGAACACACAGCCCACGAGGCAGAATGCGGGACCGGAGGAGGATTCCAAATGCCTATAACGAGCCGGCGAGAAATTCTGGCGGTGGCCGCGATGGGCGCTCTTTTGCGTCGGCATGCCGGCGCGCAGCAGGGCACCCCAACCATCATGTATCGCGACTACTCGCGCTGCCTCCCCGACTACCTTCGCGACCTGGCGGAGCGGGCTTATCAGTCTCGCAATCGCGCGATCTCCAATCTGACCACGCCGGCGGCCATACGCGAACGGCAGCGATGGGTCACCGAAACGTTCTGGACGCTGGTGGGCGGAATGCCGGAGCGCACTCCGCTCAACGCCAGAACGGTGGGGATGTTTGAACGGCCAAAGTACCGGGTCGAGAAAGTTGTTTACGAGAGCCAGCCGAACTTTCATATCTCCGGGACTCTGTACATCCCCACGGTGGGCCGCCCGCCGTTTCCCGGCGTGTTGTACCAGATGGGTCACACCACCAACGGGAAGGGCGATGGCACCTACCAGCTCTGCTGCCAGACGCTGGCAGGGCTCGGCTACCTGGTGCTCGGCTTCGACCCGATGGGACAGGGGGAACGTACTTACTATCCGGGACGCAAGCCGTCACTCAGCCGGCTCGGCGCCGATGAGGAGCACACCTTTCCCGGCCGCCAGATGCTGCTCAAGGGCATCACCAGCACCCGGCTGCAGACCTGGGATGCCGTGCGCAGCCTGGACTATCTGGCGTCGCATCCGCTGGTGGACCCCAAACGGCTCGCCTCGACGGGTCAATCCGGCGGAGGCACCAACACTATGCTGCTGGCCGCGGTGGATGACCGGCTCGCGGCGGCGGTGGTCTCCTGTGGCATCACCGAAAACTTCGCCTGTGCGAATTTCAATCCCCCTGGCTCGACCGACGATGGAGAACAGAACCTGGTGGCTTCCGCTCCGGCCGGGTTCGACCGCTGGGACCTGCTCTATCCGATCGCGCCCAAGCCCCTGTTGGTCATGGTGAGCCAGCGCGATTTCTTCGGCACCTACTCGCCGAACTACCTCACTAGCGGAACCGAGGAATTTCAAAAACTGCAGCGCGTCTACCGGACACTCGGGCACCCCGACCGGATCGCGTGGTTCGGAACGCCGCTGCCCCATGGGTTCAGTTTCGATCTCCGCATGCAGATGTACAACTGGTTCGCGCGCTGGCTGAAGGGTGAATCCCAAGCGGTCAGCGAGGAGCCTCTCGTCCAAGCGGAAACTGAGGAGACGCTGTTCGTCTCGGCTAACGGGAGCGTCGTGCAATCGTTTCACGGGGAGACGCCGTTCACGCTCAACCGGAAGCGAAGCCTGTCGAAGACACCGGCGGACCTCGCGCGGTTGCTGGGTATCGATCGCTCAGCCGCCGGCGCGAGCGCCATAACAGTAGGCCGCGCGTCGTACCACCAGACCCTGGTCGAGGCGGTGGAGTTCCCCGCCGCGCCAAAAGTGTGGGTGCCGGCCTGGCTGTACCAGCCCAAGACCGCCGACCCTTCGAAAGCGCTGGTGATCGTGCTCGAGCCCGGCGGGCGGAATGCGTGGCACGAATCCGGACTGTATAACCGAATGGCTGCCGAGGGTTACATCGTCTGCGCGCCGGACCTGCGCGGTATCGGGGACA
>JADGNT010000391.1 GCA_017883345.1 Candidatus Solibacter sp.
CAAACTCGTCAACCCTCGCGAAGCCGGCTTCCATCAAGGACATCGCAAGAACCGCGGGCGTGGCGCACTCCACCGTCTCCCGCGCTCTGCGCAACAGCCCGCTGGTCAATCGGGAGACGGTGGAGAGGATTCAGCGCATTGCCCGTGAAGCGGGATACCGGACCAGCGCCGCGGCCCGCAGCTTGGTCACCCGGCGTAGCGACACCATCGGCGTGGTGGTGACCAACATCGCCGATCCGTTTGTCGCCGGGGTAGTCAGCGGCATTGAGGAGACCGCCGACCAGCACGGTTTGTCGGTTTTCCTCGCCAATTCCAACGCCGAACCGGAGCGCGAAATCCGTGTGGCGCGCAAGTTCGAAGAGAGGCGGGTGGACGGCATCATCGTCACCGCTTCCCGGGTTGGCGCCCAGTATGTGCCCTTGTTTTCGCACATGCAGGTGCCCATCGTTCTGCTCAACAACCAGCACCCCAGCCAGGTCGCGCATTCCGTGATGATCGCCAACGTCCAGGCTAGTCTGGACGCGACACGGCACCTGATGGCACTGGGTCATCGCCGAATTGCGTACCTGGGAGACCGTTTCGGGTACCAGTCCGACGCCGAGCGGTACGCCGGCTACCGGCAGGCTTTGGAAGAAGGCGGCTTGCCGTTCGATCCTCTCCTGGTGGCGCACGGAGACGGCAAGCCAGAAGGCGCCGAAGCCGCGATCGCGGATCTGCTCGCCTTGCCGCAGCCACCCACCGCCGTCTTCTTCTATAACGATCTGTCGGCATTGGGCGCGATGCGGCAGATCCGCCACCGCGGCCTGCGGATTCCCGCTGACATCTCTGTCGTGGGTTTCGACGATTTGTACATCTGCCAGTACTTAAATCCACCGCTCACCACGGTCCGGCAGCCCATGCGGCAGATGGGGCGCATGGCCATGGAGACGCTGCTGCAGATCTTCGCCGGCGCCGAATCGGGGCACGATATCAAAGTCCCCGGCGAGTTGATTGTGCGCCAGTCCACCGCGCCACCCAAGGAGAGCTCATGAGTGAATTGCTGGTACGCCCGGCGACATTCACGGATCGCATTGAGAGTTTCGGTTACGAATACCTGTCGTTTGAGGCTCGCAAGCTGGCCGCGGGCCGGCACTACGCCGCGGAAACCGGCCCCAACGAGCTGGCCATTGTCGTTCTGGGCGGCGTGTGTTCGGCCGCCGCACCGCTAGAAGCCTGGCCGCGCATCGGCGGGCGGAGCAGCGTATTCGACGGCCTGCCCTACACCTTGTACCTGCCGGTTGCGACGGCCTTCTCCATCACCGCCGATACCGATTGCGATCTGGCCTTCTGCTATTGCCGCGCCGAGGAGCGGCACCCGGCGCGCCTGGTGACGCCAGACCAGGTTCGGGTGGAGATCCGGGGCGGCGGCAACGCCACCCGCCAGATCCACCACATGTTGAGCCCGGAGTTCCCCGCGCATCGCCTGTTGGTGGTGGAGGTATTCACACCGGCGGGCAACTGGTCCAGCTATCCGCCGCACAAGCACGACGTGCATAATCCCCCCGGGGAAGTCGATCTCGAAGAAATCTACTACTACCGGGTGGACCGCCCGGAAGGCTACGCGATTCAGAAGGTCTACACCGCCGACCGCCGCATCGACGAGACCCTCTCGGTGCGCGACGGCGAGCTCGTCCTGATTCCCGAAGGCTACCACCCCGTGGTGGCCGCGCATGGCTACAACGTGTACTATCTGAACGCGCTGGCGGGCTCGGCGCGGTCCATGGCCGCCTCCGACGACCCGGACTACGCCTGGGTCCGCGACACCTGGCGCGAGCAGGACCCCCGATTGCCCATGGTGCCGCCGATGGTGACGCCCATGGTGACGCCGATGGTGAAAAGGTGAGACCGATGGACGTTGTCATATTGGGCAGAATCGGCTACGACCTGTATTCGGAGGAGCCGCATGTGCCGCTGCCCGAGGTGCGGCGATTCTCCCGCTACCTGGGTGGCTCCAGCGCCAACATGGCGGTCGGCCTCGCCCGCCTCGGCGCCCACGCCGGGATGGTCAGTTGCCTGGGGGACGACAGCCTGAGCCGCTTCCTGGTCGATTTCCTGCAAGCCGAAAAAGTCGAAACCAGCCACGTCCAGACGGCGCCCGGTTTTCTGCCGTCGCTCGCCCTGACGGAGGTTTCCCCGCCCGATCGATTCCCCCAGGTGTTCTATCGCCGCGACCCCGTCGACACCATGCTCGACGTGACGGGCGACGACCTGGACTATGTGGCATCGGGCCGCATGTTCGTCACCAACGGCACGTCGCTCTGCGGATCGCCCTCGCGGGAATCGGCCTACCGGGCATTGGAGAGGGCGAAGAAGGCTGGCTGCCGCGTGGTGTTGGACGTGGACTACCGTTCCATGTCGTGGCGAAAGCCGGAGGAAGCCGGGCTGGCGGTGCGCCTGGCGCTGCCATTCGTGGATGTTCTGATCGGCAACCAATTGGAGTTGAAGTTGGTGGCCGGCGTGGACGGCCTGGACGCGGCCACCGCGAAGCTGCAGGCCGCGGGCGTGCCCATGTTGGTCTCTAAACTCGGCGAACTGGGAACGCGCGTGCTCACCGGCGGCGATTCGGTCTACCTGCCGCCTTATTCCGTGGAAGTGTGCACCACCATCGGCGCCGGCGATGGCTTCGCTTCCGGATTTCTCTATGCCATGCTGAAGGGGCTTCCGGTGGCCGAATGCCTCCATTACGGGAACGCGGCGGCCGCCATTGTGGTCAGCCGCTTGAGCTGCTCCGAAGCCATGCCGGTACTCTCCGAAGTGGAAGAGATGATGCGGCAACAAAGAAAGGCATAAGTGTTCTCTAGCAAACAATTCTTCTCCGACGCGCTTCTCGCCCGCTTGACGGAGACGCGCGTCAACGACCCGGATTTCGCCTGGCGCGCCGCCCAGGCGCGCATCCGGCACGAGCGCCTCGCGCCCTCCGGCAAGTTGAATCTTCTGGCGGCCGACCACCCGGCGCGCAATGTCACCAAAGTGGGCTCGGACCCCTTGGCGATGGCCGACCGCCGCGACTACCTCGCCCGCATTCTGCGCGTGCTGTCGAGCGAGCGCGTGGATGGAATCATGGCGACCATGGACATCCTCGAGGATCTCCTTTCCATCGACGGATTCCTGCGCGGCGCGGGCGCTCCGGTGCTGCTGGACGGCCGTGTCCTGATCGCCAGCCTCAACCGGGGCGGTCTGGCGGGCAGCAGTTGGGAGTTGGACGATCCCGTGACCGGGGCGACGCCCGCCACCTGCCAGGCGTGGCGCCTGGACGGAGCCAAGCTCCTGCTCCGCGTGGATGAGCGTGAACCGGCCTCGCTGAAAACGCTGCTGGCCTGCGCGCAGGCGATCAACCAATCCAATGTGCTGGGGCTGCCCATGTTCCTGGAGCCGTTGCCGGTGACAAAGACCGACAAAGGCTACGTGGTGGTGAAGACCGCCGAGGCCCTGGCGCGCCTGGCGGGCGTGGCGAGCGCGCTCGGCGACAGCAGCCGCTATTTGTGGCTCAAGCTGCCGTACTGCGAGGGCTACGAGACCGTGGCCCGTTCCACCACGTTGCCCATTCTGCTGCTGGGCGGGGAATCGGCCGGAGATCCCTCGCCGTTCCTGCGGCAGCTCGGGTCGGCCATGGCCGCGGGGCCCAACGTGCGCGGCGCATTGGTGGGCAGAAATGTTTTGTACCCCGGTGACGAAGATCCGCTGGCCATGGCGCTGGCGGCTGGCGGCATCGTGCATGAGGGTTGGTCCGTTGAAACAGCATTGCAATCGATGGCGGCGAACCGGGGGCGCGACATGGATCGGCTTGCGCGTTGGCTCTAGTGGCTACTGTGTTACAGAAGTCCGTCGAAGCGATCGTGGCGCAGCCTCTCAGGCTGCCGCGCCGGCACTCATGCCGGCGCCTGGGCCGGCGCATGAAGGAGGGTCGAGATGAGTCTCGACCCGGCAGGCAAAAGTGCCTGCGCCACGGATCGCCGGGAGTTTGTAACACAGTAATACTAGTTTGCAGAGTTTGAGGAGGCATAGCATGGAAACGCGTCGCGTCACGATGGCTCAGGCGCTGGTGAGCTTTTTGAAGAACCAGCACGTCGAGCGGGATGGACAGCAGCATGCATTCTTCGCCGGCGTGCTGGGTATTTTCGGTCACGGGAACATAGCCGGCATCGGGCAGGCTCTGCAACAGAATCCCGATTTCCCGTACATACCGGTGCGCAACGAGCAATCGGGTGTGCATCTGGCGGCGGGGTACGCGAAGGCGTGCAACCGCCTGCGCACCTTCGCCTGCACATCGTCGATCGGACCCGGAGCGACCAACATGATCACCGGGGCGGCGCTGGCCACCATCAATCGCCTGCCGGTACTGCTCTTGCCGGGCGATATCTTCGCCCGCCGTAACGTGGCGCCCGTGCTCCAGCAGTTGGAGTCGCCTGGTACGCAGGACATTGGCGTGAACGATTGCTTCAAGCCTGTCTCGCGCTACTGGGACCGCATCTACCGTCCGGAGCAACTCATCACGGCGCTGCCCGAAGTGATGCGCGTGCTCACCTCTCCCTCCGATTGCGGCGCCGTCACGCTGGCCCTGCCGCAGGACGTGCAGGCCGAGGCGTACGACTACCCGGAGGAACTGTTCCGCAAACGCGTGTGGTTGATCCGCCGAGGCCAGCCCGACCAAGTCTCCTTGGAACGAGCGGTGGCGGCGATCCGCGCCAGCCGCCAGCCGCTGATCGTGGCCGGCGGCGGCGTCCTGATGAGCGAAGCATCCCAGGCGCTGGCGGACTTCGCCGCCCAAACCGGCATTGCGGTGGCGGAAACCCAGGCGGGCAAGGGCTCCCTGGCCTACGACCACCCGCAGTGCATGGGCGCCATTGGCGCCACCGGTACTCTGGCGGCCAATCGTCTGGCGCACGAGGCCGATCTCGTGATCGGAATCGGGACGCGCTATTCCGACTTCACGTCGGCCTCGATGACGGCGTTCCAGAATCCCGAGGTGCGGTTCGTCAATATCAACACCGCCGAGTTCGACGCCTACAAGGTCTCGGCCATTCCCCTGGTGGCGGATGCCCGCGTGGCGCTCCAGCAACTGGCGGCGGCGCTGCCCGACTACCGCGTCGGCGCGGACTACGCGGCTCAAGCCGCCGGCCTGAAAGCGAAATGGGAAGCCGAAGTGGACCGCTTGTTCCACCTGAACAATCCGGGCCGTCCGGCGCAAAGCGAAGTCATCGGCGCCATGTGGGAGGCTTCGGGCCCGCGCGACGTCCTGCTTTCGGCGGCGGGCAGCCATCCGGGCGACCTGCACAAGTTGTGGCGCACGCGCACGCCCAACGGCTATCACATGGAATACGGCTATTCGTGCATGTCGTATGAAATCCCCGGGGCTATTGGGGCGAAGCTGGCCGACCCGACCCGCGAGGTGTATGTCTTCCTGGGCGATGGCACCTACCTGATGATGCCGACGGAAATCGTGACCTCGGTGCAGGAGGGCGTGAAGATCATCATCGTGCTGGTGGACAATCACGGCTTTGCCAGCAT
>JADGNT010000392.1 GCA_017883345.1 Candidatus Solibacter sp.
TAGAACAGCGGGTAGCCGCGCTCGCGCAGTGCGTCCACGACTTCCGACGCAATGATGAGGATGGCCTTCAGCGGGCCGCCGTGGATATTGGGGTGGGCGTGCAGATCCCCCTCGATGCCGAGCGGCGTGATCCAGCCTTCGGCGATGGCGCGCTTGGGCAGCCCGCCGGGTGAGATGTTGACCTGCACGATGTCTCCTTGCATAGGTCAGTGACCTGTCCAATGCCACTGAAAAGTAGCGACATAGGTGTGGGGCAGGCAATCTTGCCTGCGGACACGCTTTCCAGCGTGTCCCGACGCCGGCTGAAAAGCCGGCGGCAGCCAGGATTGGCTGCCCCACTGGGGTGCACACATGGTCATGCCACTAGATGTCGTAATACAGCGCGAACTCGTAGGGATGCGGGCGCAAGCGCACCGCCTCCGCCTCGTTCTTGCGTTTGTAATCGATGAAGGTCTCGATCAGTTCCTCGGTGAAGACGTCGCCGCGCATGAGGAAACCGTGGTCGTCTTCCAGGCAGCTCAGCGCTTCGTCGAGCGACCCGGGCATGGAGGGCACGCTCTTCATCTCTTCCGGCGAAAGGTCGTAGATATCCTTGTCGAGCGGTTCGCCGGGGTTGATGCGGTTCTGGACTCCGTCCAGCCCCGCCATCAGCATGGCGGCAAAGGCGAGATAGGGGTTCGCCGACGGGTCGGGCGGGCGGAACTCGACGCGTTTGGCCTTGGGGCTGGCCGAGTACATGGGGATGCGCACGGCGGCGCTGCGGTTGCGCCGCGAGTACGCCAGGTTGACCGGCGCTTCGTAGCCCGGCACCAGGCGCTTATAACTGTTGGTGGTGGGCGCGATGATGGCGGAAAGCGCGCGCGCATGTTTCAAGAGACCGCCGATGTAGTGCAGCGCCATCTGGCTGAGCCCCGCGTAGCTATCGCCGGCAAACAGCGCCTTGTCGCCATTCCACAGGCTCTGGTGACAGTGCATGCCGCTGCCGTTGTCGCCGAAAAGCGGCTTGGGCATAAAGGTCACCGTCTTGCCGTACTGGTTGGCCACATTGCGGATGATGTACTTGTACAACATCATGTTGTCGGCGCTCTTCACCAGGGTGTCGAACTTCTGATCGATCTCGCACTGCCCGCCGGTGGCGACCTCGTGGTGGTGGCACTCGATGTCGAGGCCGCACTCGATCATGGTCTGCACCATCTCGCTGCGCAAATCCTGGTAGTGATCGGTGGGCGGCACCGGGAAGTACCCTTCCTTGTAGCGCGGCCGGTAGCCAAGATTGTTTTCGCGCCGGCTGGAGTTCCAACGGCCTTCCTCGGCGTCGATGTGATAAAACCCCTCGTGCTGGTTCTGGTCGAAGCAGACGTTGTCGAAGATGAAGAACTCGGCCTCCGCCCCGAAATACGAGGTATCCGCCACGCCGCTGTTCTTGAGGTACAACTCCGCCTTCTGCGCAATCCACCGCGGGTCGCGCTCGTAGCGCTGCTTGGTGATGGGGTCCTTGACGTCGCCGTACATCACCAGGGTGCGGACCTCGGCGAAGGGATCCATGAACGCGGTGTTCGGGTCCGGAATCAGCAGCATGTCGCTTTCATGGATGGCGGCCCAGCCGCGGATGCTGGATCCGTCCATGCCGTAGCCTTCTTCAAAGCTGCTCTCATCTAACTGCTTGATGGGATACGACACGTGATGTTGCAGGCCCGGTATGTCTGTGAATCTCAGGTCCAACTGAAGCGCGTTTTCCTTCTTTGCTTTCTCGAGTACTTCTTGCGGTGTCATCGATCCTCCTCAAATGCCGTGTGCAACCAATGCTTCACCTCATGGTCGATCTCCGCCAGGGAGGAAATCGGAATGCGGTGGGTAATTCGATCCTTCTTGGCGTAGCCGCCGGTATCGATCAGCCTGCCCTCGGCGGGGCGGGCTCCGAGGGCGAACCCCAGGTCGATGCGCGTGCGCGTAGTGGGCTTGATTTGCGCGAACACGTGCTTGCGATAGAGCGGCACCATGGTCTGGCAGGGGCACGCCTTGACGTCCTTGCCGAGCCCGAGGCCGAGTTTGAGTAGCGCGTCGTAGATGGGCAGTAGCGCGGCCTTGCCGCTGAACATGGCGACGACGTATTGCTCCGCCGCGCGCATATAAGTTTCAGGATCGCCCATTTCCTCGCCCTTGCCGCTGGCCCATTCGGCGATCCGCCAGGCGGATATTGTGGGCAGGCCATTATCGTTCTTGAGCCAGTCGCGGCGATCTATTTCGGTGGGCGGTCCGGACTCTTTGACGAGCTTGAGCCACTCCTCGAGGGAGCGTCCCGTCTTCTCTTTCAGGGAGGCGGCCCATTTCTGGGTCATCGCCACGCTGGGGTGAACGCTGTAGAGTGCCTTCGCAGTAGCCACGACACTACAGTATATAGCGAGACGAAAGCAGAGCATACTCCAATCCGAGCCGCTCCAATCCGAGCCGCGACCGTTAGGGAGCGTCGGACGGACCCAGCTCATGTCACTCACGCTCCCTAACGGTCGCGGCTCGGATTGGACGTCACTACCCCAGCAGGGCGTTCACGTGGCGCATGACTTCGAAGGCGTCGGCCACGTACAGGACGTCGGCTTTGCCGCGGGCCCAGCCGCAACCCGCGTCCAGATTGATGGCGCGGCGCTGATTGACGAAGCGCCAGCCGACGACGTGCGGCTCCTCGCCGTGGCAACAGGTGGAAAGCCCCTTGGCGTGGCGCGGCGTGGACCCGGTCTGGCCGACCTGGTTCATGTGGGTCATGCAGTGCAAGACGGCTTCGCCTTCGCCGGTCAGGTCCACCACGCTCTTGCTGCCGCCGAGCGAAGCCTGCGCCTTGCGCAGGAAGCCGAGGATCAACTGCTCCGCCTCGGCGGCATGGACCGCGCCATCGGCCTGCTTCTTGGTCCACCCCGCGCCGGCCACGAGGAGCACCTTGGCATCCGGCCGGATGGTCTGCTCGTCGGCCTTCGGCGCCTGGTAGCCGGTGACCGTAGTGCGCGTCGCGGGCGGCTCGACGCTGACCGCTTCGACAGTCGCCGTTCCCGATGCGCCGGGCGCGTCGGGCGCACTGGACCAGGGGGCCACGCAACCGGGATCGAGCAGCACGACCCAGGGACGCTGGGTGCGGGAGAGCACAGCTTCCATGCGCTGCCGGTAGAACCAGCGAGTCACCGCCGGTGCGCCGTTGGCCGAGGTCAGACTGGTGGCGTGGGTGTCCACACGCCCGCTCAAGCGGTAGGCCACACCGGGCAGGGCGCGCGCCCATCGCGAGGTGCCCGCCGCCAGCACGATCGGGCAATCCGCCGCCCGGCAGAGGGCCTCGGCGGCGGCCGCGTCGGTTGTGTAGCGAGGTTGGCCGAACGCGTCGCCGGTCACGGCGAGGAAGCGCGCCGCGCCGCAGCCGGCGATCTGGCCGGCCGCCGCCTGGGTGGCCGCGCCGACGAGTCCGACGGTTAGCGCGCCGCCCAACCCGAGCGCCGTGGCGAGAGCTTCGAGGCCCGCCTTCGCGAGCGATCCATCGGCTTCCGTATGCGCCAGCAAGAGAATGTTTTCCATGTTATTCCTCTGCGTTATTCCTCGGACATCCAGGCGACGATTTCGCGCGCGATCTCCTCGGCCGGCATATCTTTCACGATGCGCGTCTGGCGCTGCTGTTTGGGCAGTGCCACCCCACTGAAGGCGAGCCCCGCATTGCCGATGGGCGCCGCTTTGGCGCGTTGCAGCGCGGGCATCACGGTCCGCATGTTGGCCATGCCGACTTGCGGATTATTGCGCGGCTCGGGCAAGTTGCCGGTGGCCCATCCGAGCAACGCCGGGGGCGCGGTGCAGACCGACACCTGGTGGCGGCCGCCTTCCACGCGCTCCAGCACTTCGAAGCTGCCGTCGTCGGAGACCGCGATCTGGTCCACACCCTGGAACTGCTCGGTGATGCCCAAGCGCTCGGCCACCATCTGCATGGTGGAGCAAGCGCCGCGCGAGGCGGATTCCCAGCCGCCGAAGAGCAGCAACCTGGCGCGATCCAACCCCGCGATCCCGTCGATAGCCGCGGCCAGCGCCGCCGCCGTCTCGAAGGAATCGGTGAAGCCCGACGCCGGCCCGTCCAGCGCCACCAGCTCGAACGGCGCCTTCTGCGCCACGGTCATCATCACCTGCTGTAGCTTGGCCTTGGCTCCCAGACTGACCAGCCAAACCTTACTGCCGGGTGTCTTCCGCGCCAGGTTCGCGGCTTCGAACAGCGCGTGCCCGGCCCAGGGGTCGAGTACCGCCGGCAGCATCATTTCATTCTTGAGGGATGGACCCGCCGGACCGGTGACCGGCTCCAGGGTCTGCAACGGGTCGGGGACAAAACTGCCACAGACCACAATCTGAAAAGGGGTGCTCATTCTGGTGACCTCCAGTATAATCGGCTGCGTTTTTCATTTGATACCCGCGACGCTACCCCCGCCTGAGATAATCGAGCATATGCAGGAACCCCGCAGGGGCAAGGACTTCAGCCAGGAACTTGCCGAGAAGGGCTGGTATCACAGTTTTGAGCTGCCGGACGGAACGCGGATTGAGGGCTACAACCAGATCGACACGCTGCGCAAGAGGTACGCGCGATTTCCGATTCCGGCGGATTTGACGGGGAAGCGGGTGCTGGACATCGGGGCCTGGGATGGGTGGTTCAGCTTCGAGGCGGAGCGCCACGGCGCCGCGGTGACGGCGATCGATTGCGTGGAAGTGGCCAATTTTCTGGAAATTCAAAAGAAGCTGGCATCGCGGGTCAGCTACCGGATCCTGGACTTCTACGAGCTGCCGGAGGCCGGCTTGGGCGTGTTCGACTTCGTCTTCTGCCTGGGCATCCTCTACCATCTCAAGCATCCACTCTTAGCCCTGGAAATCGTCTGCGGGCTCACCACGGACACGGCGATTGTGGAATCGTTCGTGACCGATGCCAACACGTGGCGGGATCACCGGGACGAAGTCCCCACCATGGAGTTCTACGAGACCGACGAATTGGGGAACCAGTTAGACAACTGGATTGGCCCGAGCGTGAGTTGTCTGATGGCGATGTGCCGGGCTGCCGGGTTTGCGAGGGTGGAGTTCCTGCACACCACGGGATACCACGCGGGGGTCGTGTGCCATCGGAAGTGGGAGCCGATTCCGGCGGAGGCGAAGCGGGAGGCGCCGGAGTTGCTGGCGGTGGCGAATTCGCGGACCTTCGGCGTCAATTTTTCCACGCGCAAGGAGGAATACATTACCTGCTGGTTCCGCGCCACGGAGCCCACCGTCACGCGCGGCCAACTGCGGCTGGAAGTGGGCGACTTCGGGGTTCCGGCATTGTATGTGAGGCCCGACGGAAGCGGCGCCTGGATGGCGAACTTTCGCCTGCCGCCGGGGTTAGGCAGCGGATGGAATGCCGTGCGCCTGCGCTTTGCGGACAGCGCATTTGGAAACACGACGCTACGCATCGCCGTGGACCAACCGCTACGCGTGGAGCGGCTCGTGCTGAAGGGCGTCTGCGATGGGACCAACTGGAACGCTCACGAGGTTCAAGCGACAGACGG
>JADGNT010000393.1 GCA_017883345.1 Candidatus Solibacter sp.
CCCAGGCGGCCCGGGAGCGCGCGGCCAGTCTCGATGCGGATAACACGAAGCTGAAGAGCGCCAGCGGCACCGTTTCGGCGCAGGCGGCCGAACTGCGGCAGGCCACCGCGGGCCTTCAGGACCTGGACCGCCGCCGCGACGGGTACCTGAACTCCATCATCCGGCGCTACCGCGAGATCACCGATCAGTTCCGAGCCATGACGGGCACGCTCGATTCCAGCCACGGTTCGGAGTCCGCTTCCTTCAGCGGCATCGCGCTCAGCCGCATCCAGAACGCGATTTCGCTCGCCGAAGACGACTTACGCCGCTTGAACGAATTGAACGCGCAAGCGCATCAGCTTGAGAACAAACTGGCCAAGCAGGTGAAATGACAGCCTCCGGGTACGCAGCCAGAATGACGGCCAAGTAAACAAACTCCTTTTCCAGTCGAGGTGGTATCCGCCACCCAGAGCTGATCGACGATGCCGGTCAGCACCATCCCGCGCGCCAGGTTCGGGTACACCGGCCGGTCGTGACGGGAGTTCGTGGTCACGACGAATTTCCGCCCGCACAGGCACAGCAGATTGTCGTCGTGCATGATCCGGTAGATCCGCTTGTGGTTGGCTTCCCACCCGCGGCGTTTCAGCTCGGCGGTGATCCTCGGCCACCCACAGCTGGGCGATTCCAGCGCAATCTGCCGGATCTCGTCATGTAGGTCCACCTCTTATCCGGCCCGGCTGACGTGGGCTAGCCGAGGGCTAGCCGGGCCTAGCCCGGCGAACTCATCGCGGCCGCTGGCCGCCCCTCTCATCCCCAGATGGTTTTCTCTGCGCTCGCCTCCGCGTCTCTCTGCGTCTCCGCGTCGAATCGCACCCTCGGTGAACCCACTCCTCATCGCCCCGGCACCACGTCGATCTGGAGCGCCGGGTCTGCCGCCGGCACGCGCGTGCCCTCTAACCCCAGCTCGCGCCGCACGATGTTGCATCCCTGCGCGATCGCTGTCGCCTTGTAGAACGCGATCTCGCGATTGCACCCCTGCCTCCCGAAGCCGCAGTCGCTGGATACGATCAGGCTCTCCGCCGGAATATACTTCAAGGCCTTGCGGATCTCACCCGCCACATCTTCCGGCCGGTCCGCCTGCAGCGCGCGGTGGCTGACCGCGCCGATGCAGACTTTCTTCTTCAGATCGTTCTTGAACGGCTCGAACAATTCCAGATCCCTCTGGTTGCGGTCTTTCATTTCGAGCGTCCACACATCGCCCCGGCACCGCTCCAGGTAAATCTCGATCGAGTTGGCGTAACTCGTGTCCTCCATCACCCGCTGCATGTTTGGGTTGCCCCAGCAGGTGTGGATCCACACTTCCACATCGTCCAGCCCCTGTACCTCGCGGTTGAAGGCGTCGATCATGAACTTGACCTCGTCGTGATCCTTGCCGTAGGTGTTCGCCATGAAGTGGAACGTCGGTTCCTCGATCTGGATGCACCGGCAGCCCGCCGCCCGCAGCGCCAGCAGTTCCTGGTTCATCGCCACCGCCATGTCCCAGATCACCTCGCGCTTGTCCTTGTACTTGGGCGTGTGTATGTCCAGGAAGAGCGCCATCACCTGCGAACAGCAGGTGCCGAACTTGATCGGCTTGCGCGTCTTTCCCTGCGCGATCCGCCACAACTTCGCATAATCCAGCGGCCGGTGCTCGATCTTGTCCACCACGTGCGGCCAGCGCCACCCCGTATAGATCTCGTTCAGCAGCGTGCCGGGCGGATAGTGGAGCCACGGCGCGGTGCTCTCTTCGGGCTGTAGATGGTCGCCTGCAAAGCCGGCCCAGCGTTGCAGGGGATAGTGGTGCCACGCCCGGCCCGCCAGGTCCTCATCCACGTGGAAATCGCCGTGCGTGAGTATGTCGAGTCCGGCGCGTTCCTGGTCGCTGAGCAGCGTGGCCATGGCGTCCTGAAACTTCTCGCGGAAGCGAACGTCCAGCATGCAGGTGTCCAGCGGCCGCCCCCACATACTCACGTCGAACCAGCGCGGGCGCGGGAACGATCCGGTGGTGGTGCTGGGGAGAATCAGATCGGCGGTGGCGGTGAACATGGTTTGCCTCGAATCCGCATGGTAATACAGTTCTCATCGCCCGCCAATCGCGCCTGCTATTTTAGCCTCATGGACCAACTGCTCGGCCGCGGCATCCACCTCTTCAACTGCCGCCGGTTTTTTGCGTGCCACGAAGTCTGGGAAGCGGCATGGACCCCGGAGCGCGGTCCGCGCCGCCTCTTCCTGCAATCCCTCATTCACTGTGCCGTCGCCTTCCATCACAACCAACGCGGCAATCCGCTGGGCGCCGGCCGCCAACTCCGCAAGGGACTGCGCAAACTCGCCGCCTACCTGCCCTCCTGCGAAGCCATCGACACCGCGCGCTTGCACGCCGATTGCCTCATCGCGCTCCAACGCATCGACTCCGGAGAGGCGGCGTTCGAGTACCCGCGCATCCACCTGTCCCCGCCCGCGTGAACCTGTGCCCAGTGGGATAAGGCTCCGCCTTGTCCATCCGAGCGAAGCTCGGACTTCTTCCTCCGCGTTCTCCGCTCCCCAGCGCGGCAAGCGCGGGAATCCTGCCCCTTACCTCCAGCTTCTCCGTGCTTTTCTCTGCGCTTATCTCTGTGTCTCCGCGTCTCTGCGTTGAATCTCATCCCCCAATCCCGTTCACCCAAACTCCAACAATATAACTCCTTCCCCTCCCACCACTTGCCTCCCCCTATTTCGGACTGCCCCCCTCCCCATGCTATAGCTCAAGTCAGAAGGTACCCTAGTGTCCGAAGAACAACTCGCCGCCAACCACGCCAACGCCGCCCCATCCACCGGACCCCGCTCCCCAAACGCCAAGCCCTTCAAAGCCCTTCTCCACGATTTACCAAACGAAGCCATTTTCCCTCCTAACCGTAAGCAAACGAAGCTACTTGCCTACAGGCTACACGAACCCGATTGCCCCCGCGAACCCCGCTCCCCAGCCGCCACTCCCCGGCGATGTCAGCCCAACGGCGATCCCTTCCTCGTCTCCCCGCGTGTTCTGGCGGGCCACCCCCAGAACCAGCCCGATGAGTGTGTCCGAACCCACCTTCGTGCAGCTTCCCACATTCCGCCCTTCCGCAATTCAAATAAACACGGTACACTATGGTTTGAGTTGTCGAGCCAATGCGGTGGGCGAAAGCCCACTTTTTTGTTGGGGACGGCAATTCCGGCAACAATGCGGGAAGTAGTAGCGGCGAAAATCGAGGAAATCGCGCAACAAGTGGCACAGTCCGAGGGCCTGGAACTCGTCGAGGTCGAGGTCAAAGGCGGCGGCAACGCCCGATTTGTGCGCATCGCCATCGATAAGCCGGAGGGCGTGACCCACGCCGATTGCGGGCTGGTATCGGAAAAGGTGGGTGCGATTCTGGACGCGGAGGACACGGTGCCGGGACACTACACGCTTGAGGTCAGTTCTCCCGGACTGGAACGTAAGTTATTCAAACCCAAAGACTACCAGCGATTTCAGGGGCAGAAGGCGAAGCTTACCCTGCACGACCCGGTGGAAGGCCGCCGCACTTGGGAAGGCATCCTCGCCGGGTACGCCGACGGAATCGTCTCGCTTGAAACCGAACCCGGCAACACCCGTGAGTTCCCGTTCGAGCAGGTGCGGACGGCCAACCTGAAGTTTGAGTGGTAACCCGCCAGGGCAAGTTCTTACCAGAACAAATCTGAATTGGAAACCAAGAGGGCACTTTGGAAACGATCTTTCAATCCATCGAACTTTTGAGCAAGGAAAAGGGCATCGATCCGCAGATCGTGCTGGACGCGGTCAAGGACGCCATGCTGATTGCCGCTCGGAAGCACTATCGCACCAACGAGGATTACGTCGCGGACATGGATCCCAAGACCGGCGCGATCTCACTCTACGCGGTGAAGAAAGCCGTGGAAACCGTCGAAGATCCGGTACATGAGATGACGCTGGCCGAGGCGCGGCGGATCGATTCCAAACTCGAAATCGGCGGCGAAGTGCGCATTCCGAAGAACACCGACGCCTTGGGCCGAATCTCCGCCCAGACCGCCAAGCAGGTCATCTTCCAGAAGGTCCGCGAGGCCGAACGCGACACCGTGTTCCAGGAGTATTCGGGGCGCACCGGCGAACTCGTCAACTGCACCATCAAGCGCGTGGAAGGTCCGGACTACATGCTGGACCTCGGCAAAACCGAAGCCAAGCTGCCCAAGAAGGAACAGTCCCGCCTGGAAGGCTACAGCGTGGGAGACCGCGTACGCTGCGTCATCAAGTTGGTCGACAAGTCCAGCAAGGGGCCCGGAGTGCTGGTATCGCGGGCGGCGCCCGAACTGGTGATGCGCCTCTTCGAACAGGAAGTCCCGGAGATTTACGACGGCACGGTGGCCATCAAGGGTTGCGCGCGGGAAGCCGGCGAGCGCACCAAGATCGCCGTCCAAAGCCGCGACCGCGATGTGGATAGCGTGGGCGCTTGCGTGGGCATGAAGGGCATGCGCGTGCAATCCATCATCCGTGAGTTGCGCGGCGAGAAAATCGACATCATTGAGTATTCCGACGACCCCGTGGTCTTTGCCACCCATGCGCTGAGTCCGGCGAAGGTCAGCCGGATTGTGGTCGTCGATGCCCTCGAGAAGCACATGGAAGTCATCGTCGACGATTCGCAGCTCTCTCTCGCCATCGGCAAGAAGGGCCAGAACGTGCGCCTGGCGGCCAAGCTGCTCGGCTGGAAGATCGACATCAAGAGCGAGGAAGAGAAGCGCCAGGAAGTCGAGTCGCAGATGGCCGCCCTGGTGGCCCCCGGGGCGCCGGTTTCCGTTCTGCTCGACTATGGAATGAGCGACGCGTTGTCGGAGAAGTTGATCGAAGCCGGAGTCGGGACCATCGAGCGCCTGGGCACCATGACGCCCGAGCAGCTCGAAGCAATTCCCGGCATCGATCCGGCTTCGATCGAGTTCATTCAGGCCTCCGTAGTGGCCTATTACAGCCAGTTTGAGGATCCCGGCACGGAAGGCGGTTCCGCGGAGTCCGAGCCGGAGGATTCCGAAGTGAGTGCGGCGGCGGGCGAACCCGGCGAAGCCGGCGAACCTGGCGAAGCCGGCGAACCTGGCGAACCCGGCGAAGTCGGCGAACCCGGCGAAACGCAGGCGGAGCCCGAGGCGGAAGCTGCCGCGGGCGACGTGGAGCAGGCCGGCCCCAAAAACGTCGAAGAGCCTGCGGAAGAGCCCGTCGTAGAGCCCTCGGAACCGGGTTCGGAACCGGCGGAAACGGTGTCCGGCGAGGGTCCGGAGACCGTGGAACAGTTTGGTACGATAGAGGACGCGGGTTCTCCTCACAATCATGCCGAAGTTGCGGGTGCGGAGAGTGTGCCGCAAAATAGTAGTGGCGAGTAGTGGCGTCTCCGCGGGTTAATTGCAGATAGCTTTCTCTATGAAGAAGATTCGAATCAACGAGCTGGCGCGGGAGTTGGAAGTCAAGGCTCACGAAATACTGGAGCGGCTCCCCGAATTGGGCGTCTCGGAAAAAAAGACGCACTCCAGCTCA
>JADGNT010000394.1 GCA_017883345.1 Candidatus Solibacter sp.
TATGAATGTCCGCCGTATAAGCGCAAGCGATTGGAAGCTCATCGCTTCCGAGCAATTGCAGTAACGATGCAGGCCGCCGAGGAACCCGGATTGCAGCTTCAAATCCCGAGCCCGTTCACTGGAAGATAAGCCGGCAACGACGACAAGTACCTTGGCGCTCGTAAGTGCCGTGAAACCGTCTTCTCACTCACATTGGCGTACCGGGCCAACTGGCGGCTTCCGCCCGGGGCTTCCCGGCTGCGGGTTGCTGGTGATAAGGGCTCCCAGAGCCTGGTGTCGTGCTACCCTAAGTTATGGGAAAGGTGCTTGGCCGTTTCGGGCGCGCTGCCCTCGTTTTTCTTTTTCTCTTCTCCGCTGCCGCCGCGCAGCAGACTCCCGCAAAGCGTACGGTTGCGCCCGCTGGCGCGAATGCCGTCGAGCGCTACCTGGATTCCATCCGCGACAACCCATCCTTGCTGCTGGACTTTGTGCGCCGGCTGCCCAAGGGCGCCGACCTGCACATCCACATCACCGGGACCGTTTACGCAGAGAGCCTCATTGACTTCGCGGTGCGCGACAACATCTGCATCGACACGCGCACCATGACGGCCGTTCCCCGCGACGTTCCGCCCGAGGCGGCCCCGCCCGCCGCCGACGGCAAACCCGCTCCGCCGCGCTCGCCCTGCGACGAAACGAAGAACCACGTTCCCGCTGCCCGCGCGCTTTCCGACGTGGTTCTCTACCGCCAGCTCATCGACGCCTGGTCGATGCGCGATTTCGTTCCCACCCAGGGGGAATCGGGCCACGACCATTTCTTCGACACCTTCAACAAGTTCTCGGTCGCCAAGAACGGCCACAACGGCGACATGATTGCCGAAATAGTTTCGCGCGCCGCGCACGATCGCGTCAGCTACGTGGAAATCATGGTCGGTCCCAATAGCGGCGCGGCGGCACGGCTGGGCGCCGGAATGGGCTGGAGCGGCGACATGGCCGCGCAGCGGCAGAAGCTCCTCGACAAGCAAATCGAGCGCGTGGTCGCCGACGGCCGCATCGCGATCGACCAGGCCGAAGCCCGCATGCGCGAAATCCTGCGCTGCGGTTCGCTCAATGCCGATCCCGGCTGCAACGTCACCGTGCGTTACCTGTACCAGGTGCCGCGCGGCTTACCACGCGAGCAGGTTTTCGCGGAGATGGTTGCCGGCTTCGAAACGGTCACGGCCGATCCGCGCGTGGTCGGCGTGAATCCCGTCATGGCGGAAGACTGGCCCATTCCCATGCGCGACTTCTCGCTCCACATGCGGATGTTCGCGTTCCTCAAGGGCGTCTATCCGAAGGTCCACCTCAGCCTGCATGCCGGCGAACTGGCGCCGCAGTTGGTGCCGCCGGAAGGACTGCGCTATCACGTCCGCGAATCGGTGGAGGTCGCCCACGCGGAACGCATCGGGCACGGGACGTCCGTCATGTACGAGCGCGATCCGATTGGGCTGCTGAAGGAGATGGCGGACAAGCAGGTACTCGTGGAAATTTGCCTGACCAGCAACGACGTCATACTCGGCACGCGCGGCGCCGCCCACCCGCTGGCGATGTACCTGAAGTACGGCGTCCCGGTCGCGCTCGGGACGGACGACCTCGGCGTCTCCCGCTCCGACAACACACAGGAGTTTCTCAAGGCGCTGCAGACGTACCGCTTCCGCTACGCGACCCTGAAAACCATGGCCCGCAACAGCCTCGAGCACGCCTTTGTCGCGGGCGAAAGCTACTGGGCCGATGCGCGCAAGTTTCGTCCGGTAGCGCAATGCGAGGGCGGAGCTACGGCCAAGCCGTCGGCGACATGCCGGCAATTCCTCGACGCGAACCTTCGCGCCGTTCTGCAAGCGCAGTTGGAGCGCGAGTTCTCCGAATTCGAGGCGCACCCCTACGCAGAAACTTCTATTCATCAATAAATTAATGGCAGCCGTTGAAATGCGAGCCCCGGCTGCCGCATAATCCAGCAACGTTATCCGCAAGGAGCCCGCAACGTTTTTGCGTTTCGGGTTGAGGCCCTCCTTAAAATGACCTGCCCAAGGTGCGGCACACAGAATACCGACTCCGCTTCCAAGTGCTCGCGGTGCGGCATCAGTCTCGCACTGGGCGGGGACACGGAAACCTTCGCCGGAATTGTGCCCGCCCCGCTTCCTCCCGGGACCGCCGCCGCACCCGCGCCTGCACCGGCGCCGCAGAATGCGTCGTTGGCCGACATGGCCACCGCGGGACCATGGGCCGTCGGCATGGGTGGCACATCTGCGGGCGACGAGGTCAACTTCGGCCCCCGCTACAAGATCCAGCGCATGCTCGGCGAAGGCGGTATGGGCGCGGTTTACAAGGCGTACGACGTCGATCTCGACCGCACCGTTGCGCTCAAGCTGATCCGCCCCGGCCTGGCCATGGACCCGAATGTCTCGGCGCGCTTCAAGCAGGAACTGCTGCTGGCCAGCAAGATCTCGCACAAGAACATCCTGCGCATTCACGATCTGGGCGACGCGGCCGGTGTGAAGTTCATTTCCATGGCATACGTCGAGGGGCAGGACCTGCACCAGCTCCTCATTGACAACGGCAAGCTTCCGGTGGAGCGGGCGATGAAGATCGCCCGGCAGCTTTGCGCCGCGCTCGACGCCGCGCACGCCGAAGGAGTTGTGCATCGCGATTTCAAGCCGCAGAACATCCTGCTCGATAAGAACGAGCAGGTGTACGTCACCGATTTCGGACTCGCCAAGTCGCTGGAAAGCGACGCCGGCCTTTCCCGGAGCGGCGAATTCCTGGGCACGCCGCGTTACATGGCGCCGGAACAGGTGGAGGGCCGCGGTATCGATCACCGGGTGGACCTCTACGCCCTCGGCCTGATCCTCTACGAGATGCTGACCGGCGACGTGCCCTTCCACGCCGACTCGACCATCCAGCTCATGTACAAACGGGTGAACGAGACGCCCAAGAGTCCCAAGGAGCTCAATCCCGATCTGCCGGACTGGCTGGTGCGCGTGGTCATGAAGTGCCTGGAGCGCTATCCCGACAATCGCTACCAGAGCGCGAACGAGATTCTGCGCGATCTCGACAGCGCCACCGCTCCGCCCAAAAGCGGCGCGCGCAGCATGCAGATCACGCTGCCGCAGCAGGTCTCGATTCCGGGCGGCAAAATCACGCTGGCGATCGGGGCCGTGGTCATCCTGGCAGCGATTGCGCTGGCGATTCCCGCGGTGCGGCACCGCGTGTTCCGGACGACCGCGACAAGAGCATCATCGGGCAAGCCGATTTCAGTGTTAGTCGCAGATTTCACCAACCATACCGGCGACCCGATCTTCGACGGCACTCTGGAACCGATGATGAACGTGGCTTTGGAGGGCGCCAGCTTCATCAACGCCTACAACCGTGGCGCGGCCCGCAACCTTGCGGCGAAGCTTCCCAACCCCACCGATAAGCTCGATGAACGATCGGCCCGGCTGGTGGCCCTGAGCCAAGGCGTGGCCGCGGTGATTACCGGCGAGATCAGCCGGCGCGGTGACAAGTACGCGTTGTCGGCCATCGCATTGGATGCGGTCAGCGGCAACGTGCTCGCCCAGGCGGACGTAACGGCGGCCAGTAAAGACGACGTTCTTAGCGCGGTCCCCAAACTGATCGCGCCGCTCCGCCAGGCGCTGGGCGACAGCACACCCGAGTCGATCCAGATCGAGAAGGCAGGAGGCGCGTTCACCGCCACCAACCTGGAGGCCGTGCATCAGTACGGCGTCGGCATGGAACAGCAATTCGCCGGCAAGACCCAGGACGCATTGCAGAGCTTCTCCAATGCCACAAAGCTGGATCCGAACTTCGCCCGCGCATACGCCGGAATGGCCGGCATTTCGAGAAACATTGGCAAAATGTCGGACTCCGAGAGCTACATGAAAGTAGCCATGGAACATGTGGACCGAATGACGGACCGCGAACGGTACCGCGTGCGGGCCGCATACTACATGATGAACGGCAACTGGCAGAAATGCGTGGACGAATTCAGCGCCCTGGTGAACAGCTATCCAGCCGACAACATCGGACACCTGAACATGGCGGGCTGCTACATGGGACTGCGCAATGTTCCCAAGGCCGTCGAGGCAGCCCGCAAAGCCGTCGAAATAACTCCCAAGGGTGTTTTGCAGCGGCTGAATCTGTCGTTTTACAGCTCGTATGGCGGCGATTTTGCGGCCGGCGAAAAAGAGGCGCGGGCGGCCTTGGAACTGAACTCCTCCTCGGAAGTGAGTTACCTCGCGTTGGCCGAAGCCCAGATCGGACAAGGCCAGGTGAGCCAAGCCGCCGAGACGTACAAGATCCTCGAGAAGATCAGTCCCCTGGGGGCATCGATCGCCAGTTCCGGGCTGGCGGATTTGGCCGTTTACGAAGGACGCTACGCCGACGCCGTCACACTTCTCGAGAAGGGTGCGGCCGCCGATGTGGCGGCGAAGACCCCGGAGACCGCTGCCGAGAAACTGGCAGCGGTCGCCCACATAGAGCTCTTGCGCGGACACAAAGCCGCGGCGGTCGCCGCTGCTGATAAAGCCCTGGCAACGAACGAGGGTGGTAAAGTCCGGTTCCTTGCGGCCGAGGTCCTGGCGGACGCCGGAGAACTGGCGAAAGCGCAAAGAGTAATCGCCCCCCTGCGTTCCGCTCTCCAGTCCGAGCCCCAGTCGTACTTGAAGATCATCGAGGGACTGTCTGCCGTCCGACGTGGAGATGCGCCCGCAGGGATCAAAGCGCTAACGGAAGCGAACAACATTCTGAACACGTGGATTGGACACTACGAACTCGGTCGCGCGTACCTGGAAGCGAGTGGGTTCGCAGAAGCCGATTCCGAATTTGACGAGTGCATCCGCCGGCGCGGCGAAGCGCTGGAAATCCTGATGGACAACGTTCCGACGTATGGTTACTTCCCGATCGTTTACTTCTACCAGGGGCGGGTACGGGAAGGACTGAAGAGCCCTGGTGCAGCGGACTCCTATCGCACCTACCTGGGCATTCGTGAAAAAGCGGGGGAGGACCCTCTGCTTGCCGACATCCGTCGCCGCATCGGCAAACAATAGCGCCGGCCACCACCAGGAAAATAAGAATGCCCGGCAAGCCGGGCATTCCTGTTTCGAACTGCTGTGTGGGTCGTTACTGCAACTGCAAACCAGTCCTCTCCACCTGACCGCTGTTCAAATCCAGCTCCAGGATGTAGCACCCCGGGGCTGAAATCTTCGTGTCCCAGTTGAAGATGAACTGGTTGTTGGACGTCGCGATGCGGAACGTGCTGCCACCCTTCGCCCCGGTGGTCGGCGAGTACAGCACGCTGACCAGGGACGGGGAAGCAGCCTTGGCCAGTGGAGCCTGGATGGGCAGAGGGCACTTTCCACTGATGGTGGACAAGGGGCCAACGGCATATAGGACGTTGGCACTCAAGTCGCCCAGGAAGTTGCCGTTGAAGTCCGACAATGTCCACTTGGTCGTGATGGACTTGCTCAGGTTGAAGGCGCCCGAGTAAGACGTGTCGCCCGCCGCAGTCAACTGCGGCAGGAA
>JADGNT010000395.1 GCA_017883345.1 Candidatus Solibacter sp.
GGCATCGGCTGGTATCGAAAACGCTTCCGCGCGCCCGAGTCTTACAAGGACCGCACCGTCGTCATCGAGTTCGATGGCATCTATCAGAACAGCGAAGTGTGGATCAATGGCCAGTATCTGGGCAAGCGCCCATACGGCTACGTCGCCTTCTCCTACGATCTCTCGCCGCACCTCAACGCCGGCCGCGACAACGTGATCGCGGTCAAGGTGGACAACTCCAGGCAGCCCAACTGCCGCTGGTATTCCGGCTCCGGCATCTACCGCCACACTTGGCTGCTGGCCACCAACCAGCTCCACGTGGCTTATTGGGGCACGTTCGTCACTTCGCCGCGCGTCTCCAAGAACGCCGCCACCGTCCAGGTCAAGACCCGGGTGAAGAACGACCGCCAAACTTCAGCCACGTGCGTGCTGAGCACCAGTCTGCTCGGTCGCGACGGCAAGGCAGTGCAAACCGCCGAGGCAACCCAGCAGATCGCGCCCGCGGGCGAGTACGAATTCGTGCAGCAGGTGAGCGTCGATAAGCCCCGCCTCTGGAGCGTGGCCGATCCCTACCTCTACAAAGTTCACACCACGGTCAGCGACCAGGGCCGAATCGTGGACGAGTATGTCACGCCCACCGGCATCCGCGAGGCCCTCTTCGATGCCGACAAGGGATTCCTGCTCAACGGCGAGCACGTCAAGCTGAACGGCGTCTGCCTGCACCATGAGGCCGGAAGCGTGGGCGCCGCCGTCCCGGAGCGCGTCTGGGAGCGCCGCCTGGAAATCCTGCGCGAGATGGGCTGCAATGCCATCCGCACCAGCCACAATCCCTACGCAGCGGAATTCCTGGATCTCTGCGACCGCATGGGCTTCCTGGTAATGAACGAGGCGTTTGACGAGTGGAAGGTCGGCAAGGGTCAAATCGGCCCCTACGGCTACGCCAACTATTTCGACGAGTGGTACCAGCGCGATGTGAAGGACTTCGTTCACCGCGACCGCAATCATCCCTCTGTCGTGCTGTGGAGCGCGGGCAACGAAATCGGCGACCAGTCCCGCACCGAGGGCGCCGAGACCCTGCGCAAACTCCTGGAGGTGTTTCACACGGAGGACCCGACGCGCCTGGTGACCGCCGGCTGCGACCAGATCGCTTCCGAGCCGCTGACCAACCGGGTCCGCCCCGAGTTCCTGGCGCAACTCGACGTGGTCGGTTACAACTACGTGGACCGCTGGCGCGACCGCAAAGAGAAATACTACAGCATCGATCGCGCGGCGTTTCCCCAGCGGCGCGTGATTGGCACGGAGAGCGGGTCCATGGGCGGCACGCGCGGCGATTATCGCGGGCTGTTCCCCCCATCTCCACAAAGCAGTGCCGCGCCGGTGGCCGCCGCGCCCGCCGCCATGATGCTTCGCGGCGGCCGCGGCCGCAACATCGATGTCGAGCAGTTGTGGCGATTCGTCAGTACCTACGACTACGTGGCCGGCGACTTCATGTGGACCGGCATCGATTACCTGGGCGAATCGCGCTGGCCGGGCAAGGGCTCGTCCGCCGGTGTGATCGACACCTGCGGTTTCAAGAAGGACGGCTTCTATTTCTACCAGAGCCAGTGGACCGAAAGAAGCGTGCTGCACCTGTCCCCGCACTGGAACTGGAAAGGCAGGGAGGGCCAGTTCATCCCGGTGACCTGCTACACCAACTGCGATACGGTGGAGCTTTTCGTCAACGGCAAATCCGCCGGGCTGAAGGGCTACGCCTTCCCGCGCTACGGGATGGAAGACCGCTACGGAAACACCGGGGCTCGCGCCCGCGTCCCCCGCACCACCAACGATCTGCATCTGGAGTGGGACGTCCCGTATGAACCGGGTACGCTGAAAGCGGTGGGAACCAAGGATGGCAAGGTCGTGAGCACCGTCGAAGTCGCCACCACGGGAGAGCCGTCGGTTGTCCGCCTGTCGGTGGATCGCGCGGAGATCGCCGCGGATCGCCGCGACGTGGCGCACATCACGGTTGAAATCCTGGACGGCCAGGGCCGCGTGGCGCCGACTGCCGACCATGAGGTCGCTTTCGTGGTGGAAGGCGAAGGCAAGCTCATCGGCCTGGACAACGGAGACCCGCAGAGCCACGAAGACTACAAGGCCGCTCGCCGGAAGGCATTGAACGGACTGTGCCTGGCCATCGTACAATCGACTGGGAAATCCGGCCAGATTCGGGTAACGGCAAATTCGCCGGGACTTCAGCCGGGCAATCTTACGATTTCGACCAGGACGTAGTGGTTCGAACCAGCGGCACAACACGTTTGACGGCAACTTTCCTGCTGGTGCTGTGCGCGGCGGCGCAATCGGGGTACGTGGACCCGAAGGCCTGCGCCGCGTGTCATCCGCAGATCGCCGAAACCTATGGGCGCACCGGCATGGCGCGATCCTTCGGCGCCATTGCGCCCGGCGCCGCTCTGCCACTCATTCCGGGCGGCACATTCCGCCACGAGGCGTCCCAACAGATATTCTCCCTGCCGGTACGCGGCGGCAAGACTTACCTGCGGCGCGAGCAAGACGACAGTTCCCTCGAAAGGCCCCTGGACTACTGGATTGGTTCCGGCAACCACGCGCGCAGCTACCTCACGCGCACCGCGTCCGGCGAGCTGTTGGAACTTCCCGCCACCTGGTACGCCGAAGCCGGCGGCCACTGGGGCATGAGCCCGGGATACGCCCGGCCGGACCACGCGGGTTTCAGCCGCAAGATCAATTACGCCTGCATGTTCTGCCACAACGCCTATCCCGAAATCGAGGCCTCGCCGGAGGGGCACCGCACCACCGTATTCCCCGAGCGCATGCCGGAGGGCATCGATTGCCAGCGCTGTCACGGTCCCGGCAAGGCGCACATCCAGACCGTGCAGCGGGGCGGATCGCGGGACGAAGTGCGCCGCGCCATCGTGAATCCGGCCCGGCTCGACCCCGTCCGCCGGATGGAAGTCTGCCTGCAGTGCCACCTGGAGACCACCACCCTGCGACTCCCCGCGTCCATCACGCGCTTCGACCGGAGTGTCTTTTCCTTCCGCCCGGGAGAGCCGCTGGAAAACTACGCCCTCCATTTCGACCACGCGCCCGGCGCGGGCTACGACGATAAATTCGAGTTCTCCAGTTCGCCCTACCGTCTGCGGAAATCGGCCTGCTTCCTGGCCAGCGCCGGGAAGCTCACCTGCACCACCTGCCACAATCCTCACGATATCCCCCGGGGCGCCGCCGCGGTGGCGCACTATTCGCGGGCTTGCCGCGGTTGTCACGCTCTCGCGCTTTCCAAGCCCCATCCAGCGGCGGAGGAGTGCATCTCCTGCCACATGCCCAAACGCCGTCCCTCGGACGCCACCCAGGTGACCGTGATAAACCACTACATCCGCAAGCCTCCCGCAGCCAACGCCGCGGCGCCCCCAATCGAACATGTCGAGCAGAACGACGGCAACTCTCCGCCATACCGCGGCCCCGTGCTGCCCTACTATCCGCCGGATTTGGCGCGCACCGCCGAGAACGAACTTTATGTGGCGGTGGCCCAGGTCACCCACCAGGCGAATCTCGCGGTGGGAATTCCGCTGCTGGCTTCCGCCATCGCCAAGGCCGCGCCCAAGGCCGGCGAGTTCTACCTGGAACTGGCCGAAGCCTACCGTCATGCCGGCCGCTCCGGCGAGGCGGCCGCGTTCTACCAGCAAGCCATCGCGCGCATGCCGGCCGATTGGCGTCCCGTCTACGGCCTGGGAAATTCGCTGGCGGCGACCGGCGATCTGGCGCGTGCCGTGCGCACCCTGCAACGCGCCATCGCGCTCGCGCCCCGCGAAGCCGCGCCGCTACAGGGCCTGGCGAAAGCCCTGGCCAAGCAGGGAAAGCTGGTTGACGCCGTTGCCGCGCTGCGCAAGGCCGCCGAAATCGAGCCCGAGTCCGCCGAAGTGCGCAACGATCTCGGCACCGCCCTGTTCCGCTCTGGCGACACCGCCGCCGCCGAGAAGGCCGTGCGCGAAGCCGTCCGCCTGCGCCCCGAAGTGGCGGCGATTCACCTCAACCTCGCCGAACTTCTCGCCCGCCGCAACAGCTTCCCCGAAGCCAGGCACCACTTCGAGATGGCCATCCGCCTGGATCCCGCCGCCGCGGAATCCCATTCGGCGTACGCCACCTCTCTCGCCGCCAATGGAAACCTCACCGAAGCCCGCCAGGAATACGAAGCGGCCCTGCGCCTCAATCCCCAGCTTGCCGTGACCCACAACAACCTGGGCGCCCTGCTGCTCCGCTTGGGCGATGCGGACGGCGCGATTCGCCAACACCGTCTGGCCATCGCCGCGCTCCCGGATTCGCCCACGGCATATTACAACCTCGCGCTGGCACTCGCCGGCCAGGGAAAGCTGGTGGAAGCCGAACAGAATCTCGAAAGCGCAATCCAACGTGCGCCGGACTACTTCGAGGCCCATTTGAAACTCGGTCAACTCCTGCTCGCGCGCGGCGACACCGCCGGCGCCGAGCCGCACCTGCGCAAAGCCGCCGAGAGCCCCGACCCGCGCATCCGCACCGCCGCCCAAGAGGCGCGGTAGCGTGTGCTTATTGAGGTGTCAACAGGCCGCGGCCGAAGACAGACCACGCAAGGCGATGGTCTGTCCCACCGATCGGAGCCGCGACCGTAATTCTACTGTGTCATAAATTATACGCGCAGGCGACAACATAAGGGGCAGCACGGAAGCCGCTGCACTAGGAATCGGGCGATCTGGATTCGCAGCGTCGCGATCGAGTGGGGGTTATGGCGTTGGGCGCGAACCCTTCGCCCCCCGCGGCCGGAAGTGGGGAGGTATTGGGGCGGGGCGTAGTTCAAGATGGCCGACGTGGGCTGAGGGGGGAAAACGGCTCCTTTCCGCCATCAAGAAGCCGTAAGCCGCGATACATAGTGTTCCGTGGTGGTGAAATCCCCGCCAATTGCGGCCTTCATAGTGACCCAACCCGAGTTCCTGTTTGAGCTCCTCGTAGTCGCGCTCAATCACCCAGCGGTGCTTACTGATCCCGACCAGCCGCTTCGAGGAGAGTTTCACCGGCAAACGCGCCAACCAGTAACCGCTTGGCTCTTCGGCTCCGGCAGGCCACTCTATCAGCAACCACTGTTCCGGCTGTAAGCCCCCTTTGCGATCGTCTCCGTACGCGGGTCGAACCCGTAATCTGGCAAAGCGGGGGCACAACGTTTCTTTACTGCCTTCGCGCCAAGCCACCTCCCGCCAAGCTTGCTCCGGCAACTCCTGCGCCAGTTGCTTCACGGTAATCGGTTGGTGCGTCTGGTCCCGTCGCACCCGTGTGGCCCGCCGCCCCTTCCCGCTCCAAGACTTGGGTGGCAAAGGTTGCCGCTCCAGCGCCCACACCGTAGTCGTGGATCTCACCGCCAGCGAATAGCTCAGCTTCAGTTCCGCTACCCCCGCCCGGAACTCGCGATTGCTTCCGTACACTTCATCGGCCAGCACCACCCCGGGCGACACCCCGTCCTCCACCGCTTGCCGAATCTGCTCCAGCGCAATCTGCGGCTTGGTCCGAAACTG
>JADGNT010000396.1 GCA_017883345.1 Candidatus Solibacter sp.
TCCAAAACAGTCGAAATCCCTTGCGGTGCCAAGCTATGACGGTTCCCGGTTTGACGATGCAAAGAGCCGAGCGCCATTCGGCCCAGGCTCCACAAAGCCAAGCCCACAGGAACCGGTCGAACCGGTTCAGTTTTGGCTTCTTGACCGAGCGTTGCATCACGCCAAGCTGATGGCGGAGAGCCAGGATCTCAAGCTGCAACGCCGCTCGAGTGCGGAAGACAGACATTATGGACGCGAGCAGTGCCGATAACACGGCCGTCGACGGGAATTGACGGAAAATGTGCAACTCCCACTGTATTAGCCAGATCCGAATTTGCGAGAAGCACAAGTCCATATACCGCGGCTTGACCGCCATGAGCGATCCAGTTCCACTAGCAAGCACCGGCGTCGGCATCCGGTTCTTGGGCACCGTGAAAGATCAGGTGCCCAGCCTGTTCCTCTACTTGATTTCGCCGTGCATGGCGGACTTGGCGAACTGTCCGGACGCGTTGAGCGTATAGTTCCAGTCGCTGATCAGCGTCGGGCCCCACTCCGGGTCGAAACACCAGACTGTCCAACTGATGTTCTTGCCCTCCAGATACTTGATAATCGCCGGGCCGTAGGCGGCAATCGTTGCGCTGTTGCCAAAGCCGCCGCGCCCCGCGGGAGCGGCGGGCGGAGTCGTGGGAATTGGGGTTCCCGGCGCGGCGAATCCGCCGAATTCCGTAGCGATAAGCGGGTACTTGGCGGCCGCGAAGCCGAAATCCTCTTCCCACTTCGGCTCCCACGGTTGGGTCCTCTTGTTCGAATAGGGGTGGACCGTATATCCGATGCCCTCCGCCGCTATGGGGTTGAGGCGCAGCGGGGTGAGATCGTACGCCCAGTCGAAGCCGGCTACCAACGGAATCACCTGCCGGGTATTGGCCCGGATCACGGCAATCTCATCTTCCACTATGCTCTTCCACGCGTCCCAGGAAACCCTGCCGAATGCCGCCGGCTCGTTAAACAGCTCAAAGAAAACCACCGTGTTGTTGCGGCCGTAGCGGCGGGACATGGCGCGCCAGAATCCGTAAGTCTCTTCCTTCGTGGTGTCGTACATCGGGTCCTGGTAGACACCCGTCGTCATGTTGCCGATCGAGTGCCAGTCAATCATGATGTACATGCCCAGGTCCGTGGCCCATTCCACGGCTTGGTCCAAAAGTTTGATATATTCCACCCCGCCACGCTCACGCCAGGCCACAGGGTGCACGGGAATACGGAGCAGCGTCGTCCCCATCTGCTGGACTTTGACGAAATGATCCTTGTTCCAGTGCCCCTGCATCTCGAGTTTGTCGGGATCGGAAATGGACAGCCCGCGGAACAGTACCGGTTTGCCATCCGGATCGACGAACCGATTGCCCTTTACCGAGATCAGTGGCATCTTGGTGGCGTTCGGGTTGGGAGCGCCCCGACCGGCCCCGGGGGCTTGGTCCCGCCACCAGTAGTGCGAACGCGCCGGCGCGGGCGACGGCACCGCAGCGCCCCGGCCTGCTGGTGCCGCGGTCTGCGGGTTGGGCTGCGCAAACGCCATGACGCAGCACCAAAGCAACGCCAGAGTGACCGCTCCGATTACTGTGAATCGCTTCATTGCACACCTTCTTCCGAATTGGGTACGAAATGCCGGGGCCCTCAACTCCGCCAGGCGGCCAGTCCTGCACCTGCTTGCGCTTTCGACTGTCAGCGGCATATTAGCACGCCGCCATGCCGCGACTAAAGCACCAATCATCGTCGACCTTACACCCGGGTTCAACACAATACGCAGGCATTAAGGCCCGGCAGAGCAACGGACACTCGAAAGGTCCCACTGTACTCGCCCGCCATTGCTGCGCCTTCAGGAGCGCTAGCCCGGCGAAGAGGGCCCGGATGTCATGGGTATTCATCGCAGTTTCATGCCGAATCAGACGCAGGCAGACTGTACATCGAGCAAATCCGCGACGAGTGGTGCTCTACACTTCACTCGGACGCATCGCGGGCATCCCGGACTTATGCCGTTATCCGAGTTGCGCATCGATTGTACCGGATATATCCTACAGTATCGTTGCGCCCGTGTGCGCCGCGTTTTCTTACGAAAGAGGCTACATGCGCAGGTCAATCGCTTTACTCAGCCTGATCCTTGGTTGCGTTCTTCTTCTGCCAGCCAAAACCGTGGTGTTCTGGCAGGAAGGCTTCCCGACCGTCGCGAGCCAACCGGTGACGCGCGACGCCCTGGTGAAGGCCCTGGACGGCGCGGACACCGCATTTGTGGGTCTCGAAGGGCTCAAAGACTCTGCCACGCTGGCCGGAGCCGGCCTGCTGGTGCTGCCTTACGGTTCCTGCGTGCCGGTGGAGGCGTGGAGCGCCATTCAGGGATATCTGCGCACCGGAGGGAATCTGCTCGTGCTCGGCGGCCAGCCGTTCCGGGTTCCCGTCAGCCTGGTCAACGGCAAGTTCGTGCAGGGTGTGGCGCAAGACAGTTACTCACGCGAGTTCGGCATCCAACATACCTACGTGGCCCCGCCGCAGGACGCGGCGAAGTTCGAGTGGAGGGCCGGGTACTCCTTTCTGCGCGCGCCGGCCGTACGGGCGCGACGCTTCTTCGTGCTGGAGGGCCGCTTCAACGGCCTAGGCTACATGGTGAACTCCGAGGGCCTGCAAGGGGCCGCGCCCGTGGTGGTTTCGGACCGCGCGGGCGGCGGGTTCGGCAGGGGCGGAGTGGGCGCCGGCGCTCCCGGCGCAGCGGCTCCGGGCGCGGCAGCGGCCGGAGGTCGAGGCGCTGGCGCAGAGGCGGGAGCAGCAGGTGGACAGGGGCCGGTTACCTCCAGCGGACGCGGCGGCGCGGCAACGGCCAACTCGCGCGCTGTGTTGGTCGACTTCGAACCGGCCGCGGGCTACTGGGATTCGGCGGACGGCATTTCGCTAATTCACGAAACGGCGGCTTACGCACGCCAGGGCCCCATCGCCCTCACGCTGGAGATGCCTTTTTCCACGTTGATGCCGGATGAGACTCCACGCGTGCGGATCCATCTTCGCAGCGGACGGCGAGAACTCGCGGGCGAAGTCAAAGTCGAACTCGTCTCGGAGACTACCGTCCTGGAGACGCTGCGCGCGCCCTGCTCAGGGACCACCGTGGACGCGGAATTGCCGTTCAGCAAAGCTTACCCGCCAGGCTTCTATACCGTCCGTGGCGTGTGGGAGGAGAACGGGCAGGGGCGCGAGGCGTATCACAACGGCCTGTGGGTGGAGGACCGGAAACTGCTGACCACGGGGCCGGCGTTCGGCGCCAAGGGCGACTACCTCACGCGCGACGGCAAGCCGTTCTTCCCGGTGGGCGCCAATTACTTCTCCACCGAAGCCAACGGCTGGGATTTCGCCGGACCGCGCAACGCGTGGATCTGGGAACGGGACTTTGCGGAGATGCAGCGGTACGGCGTGAATTTCATCCGCACCGGCGTGTGGTCGCTCAACGCGAGGCAACTCGACGCCGCCAACAAGGGCGCGACAGAGCGGTTCCTGCGGAACCTGGAAGCGTTCTTGCTGTCTGCGAGGCGGCACAACATCATCGTCAATTGGACGTTCTATGCGTTCACGCCGAATCCGGTGGACCCGAGCGTGCCGCCGCCGGCTCCGGCCACCCCGCTGACAGCGGCGCCGGCTCAAAACGGTCCGGCGGCCGCGCAATTGGCGCCGGTAGCGGTGGCCGGCGCGGGACGCGGCGGCCGCGGAGGCGCGCCGCAGGGCCCTCCCCAACCGAACGTGTACCTGAACCCGGCGTCGGTCAAGACCGAGCTGAATTACGTGCTTTCGATTGTGAACCGCTTCAAGGACCTGCCGTTTCTGTGCTGGGACTTGATCAACGAGCCCAGCTTCGCCAACCCGAACCGCCTGTGGACAGGCAACACGCCCAACGGCGACCAGGAGGAATTGGACCTCTGGCACGCATGGCTGGCCAAGAAGTACGGCGGCATCGAGGCGCTGGCATCCGCATGGCGGGTCACGCCCGAATCGTTGGGAAGCTTCGACAACGTGCCGCTCCCCACCACTGCGCAACTCACCTTCGGACGCTATCAGAATGTCGGGATGGCGCGGGCGTCCGACTACAATCTGTTCGCGCAGGAGGGGTTCACTGGCTGGGTGCGGGCCATGGTGACGGCGATTCAGGGCACGGGCAGCAAGCAACTGGTGAACGTCGGGCAGGACGAAGGCGGCGTCACCAACCGCGTGCTGAACCAGTTCTACGCGTCCGGCGGCGTGTCTTTCACCACCAACCACACCTATTGGCAGGATGACGCGCTGCTCTGGGATTCCGTAGTGGCGAAACGTCCGGGCATGCCCAATATCGTGGGCGAGACCGGCTACCAGCCGGTCCGCTCGGCCGACTCCACGTGGCGATACGACGAGATTACGGGGATGCCGCTGAACGAGAAAAAGTGGGTCCTCGGCTTTGCGGCGGGATCGGGCGGCGCGTTGATGTGGGACTGGGACCGCGAAGTCGATTTCGGCATCAAGCGCAGCGACGGTTCCGCCAAGACTTTGCAGACTGCCATGCGCGCGGTGGGGCAGTTCGCCGAGAAATCGGCGCCGTATGCCACGGGCCTGATCCAGCCTCAGGTGGCCCTCATCTTGCCGCAGTCCTTCCAGCTTTCGGTCTATAACAAGAGCGCGCTCGAAGCGCAGCAGCGGGCCGTTCGGGCGCTGTATCACTACGCGCGGGCCGAAGCCTACGCCGTAGGCGAGTACCAGATCGAGAGCCTGGGCAACCCCAAGCTGATCATCCTGCCATCGCCAAAAGGCCTGACCGACAGTGCGTGGGAAGCCATACGAGGCAAGGTGAACGACGGCGCCACGTTGCTGATTTCGGGGCCATTCGACGGGGACGCCCACTTCCATCCGACCGGCCGCAACACGGCGGTGGGCCTGAGCTATGAGACCGTCGCGCTCACCGTCCGGCACGAGTTGCTGAAGTTTCCAGGCGGGGAGGGATGGCTCTCCTACAGCGGTGACAAGACGACTTATCTCGACCGAGCGATCCTGCCTGACAAGACCCTGTGGGTCGAGAAATCGCTGGGCAAGGGCAAGATCCTGTTTACTCCTCTGCCTCTGGAGTTGAACGACAACGAACAGGCGGTGGGCGACGTGTACAAGTACGCCTTGAAAACTGCCGGCGTGGCGCCGACCTATACAACCACCCTGCAGGACCCCGGGATGTTGATCTGCCCGACGAAATTCCCGCACTCGACCCTGTACGTCCTGGTTTCCGAAACGGGCCAGCAGGCGGTGTCGTTCACGGACCAGAAGAGCGGTAAGCAGTTCTCCGGCACGCTCGAGCCGGGCCGGTCGGCGATGCTGCTCGTGGGCGACGACGGAACGGCGCTGGCGACTTACAACTGGAAGTAACCGCAAGGGCAGGGCAATACCGCACCCGTTTAGACGGCTTGCGCCCGCTGGCCGTCCCACGAGTACGTCTTACCGTTGCGGATGGCCAGCACGCCCAGCAGCGTGGGCAGCGTGGAGTAAAAGCCGGTGTCGAT
>JADGNT010000397.1 GCA_017883345.1 Candidatus Solibacter sp.
CGGAGCGAATGTGGCCCAAGCCAGCACGGCCAAGCTCAAGACCCCCGATTTTAGTACGTTTCGTTTTTTCAATTTTGACCTCCGAAAGTATAGGGCCACTATCTAAAGTTATTGGGTAACCCTAGGAACAAGAATAAGGAAACTGAAACAACGTGTCAATGGCCAATCTGTGCCGATTGGACCTTATAATACCAGTACTCACCATTGAGCTGCCTTGAAACGCATATTCTGCGGAAAATAATGGGAGAAACACCAACAAATCAGCCCCAGCCGGGCCCCCTTCACCAGTCACCCACCCCCGTATTTTGGCGGGTGGTTTAGTACTACGTCTCAGAAACTCAGCATCCCACATTCTGGCGACCGCACCCAAAACGGCACCCACCCGCATCAGGGTGTTGATTTTTCCCACATAAACTGAAAGCATGGGGCTGTCTAAACCAAAGGAATCGGTAAATTCTTTCACGCTCCAAAGGCCCCCGGAAGCGCGGATGGGCGACCTGGACCATTTAGATTCATGTAGATGCATGTAAATTCAATAAAGTATGGCATTCCTGTGATCGATGGTACAATTGCACATCCAGCAGTTAATTATGCCCTGTTTACGAGGTACAACGGGTTCTCCATATCCAAGGAGAGCCTTATAATACACGAGCAAAAAGGTGGATAAATACCAGTAGCGGCGGGCACTAGTTAGTGCCGCGGGTAGAAAACCGAGCGTCGTGGCGAGCGGTCCCAAATGCGGAAGCCACTGCCTGGAGGTGCCTTTGGCCCCACCCACTAGGACGTTCAAGTCCAGAGGACAGCAGCAGGTCCGGCCGTGGTGCCAAATCGGTTTTCGCCCGGAACGACCGATATGTTAAACAGGAAGAAAAATCGGTGACCCTTTTACACAGTTTTGGCGATCGTATTCACAATGAACTGGTCCTGCTGGCCCCGGCAGGCGGCTTCATCCCCGAATCGTTTACGCGACGCTACGCGGGCCCAGACAGACACGCGCGCTGGCTGAGCGAAGTGCAGAGAGTGCGGGGCCGTGTTTATTTGGCGGATGGGGCGGTGCAGGCTTCGCAGTTAACCGCCGACGGCCGGCATGTGCAGCGCAGCGATTATGACAGTTGGCACCTGCTGGCGGTGGGTGGAAACGGAGAAGTGCAAGGATGTGCGCGCTACCGCCATCTCACCGGCAATGTGGGTTTTGACGATTTGGGGGTGCGCGAATCCTGGCTGGCGAAGTGCGACCAGTGGGGTCTGAGTCTGAGAGCAGCGGTGGAATCGGAGATCGTGCGGGCGAAGCAACGCGGCGCGGCGTTCTCCGAGGTGGGGGGATGGGCCATCGTACCCGAAAAACGCTGCACCATCGAGGCGTTGCGCATCGCCATGGCCACCTACAGCCTGGCCCAGATTCTGGGGGGCTGCGTGGGCATCACCACGGCGACCGAGCGGCACCGTTCCGCGTCGATCCTACGGCGGATTGGGGGCCGCTCGCTACAGTACGGCGGAACCGAACTGCCTTCGTACTACGACCCTCAATACCGGTGCCGGATGGAAGTTCTGCGATTCGATTCGAGCGCGCCGGATGCGTCGTGCAGGAGGTGGGTGGAACAAATGAGCAGCCAGTTGCCTGAGGTTTCAGTAGTGGTTGCCCGGGAACCGGCAGAGAGCCTTTATGCGCCACCGCTGCAGCCCATGCCGGTGACGTGGCCATCCCTGCCCCAGATTGGCTGGGTGACGTAAGGTAGAATGTGAATTCCCGAGGAGTCAGCCACCTATGAGTTCCGCAAGAACTGTTTCCATCCGGTCCGGCCGCCATCTGGAGATGGCGCTGGAGCAATGGACGGCACAACTGGGCCGGGAAAATGTTATCCTCGACCCCGCTGCCCTGCGTGGGGCGGAGACCGCGACCTTCGGCACCAGCGTCACCGTGCCCGCCATTGTCCGGCCGGGCAACCGCGAGGAGGTGCAGCAGGTTCTGCGCATCGCCAATGAATGGCGGATTCCGGTGTACCCGGTGAGCGGCGGCTGTAATTGGGGCTACGGCTCCCGCGTGCCCGGCGCGAGCGGCTGTGTTCTGCTGGACCTGGGAAGGATGAACCGGATCCTCGACTTCAGCGAGGACTTGGCCTATATAACGGTTGAGCCGGGGGTGACACAGCAGCAGGTATACGCTTTCCTGCAGGAGCGAAAGTCCGGGCTGTGGATAGACGCGACGGGCGCCAGTCCGCAGGCCAGCCTGGTGGGCAACGCGGTGGAGCGCGGCTTCGGTCATACGCCCTACGGCGACCATTTTTCGCACGTGTGCGGGATGGAGGTGGTGCTGCCGAATGGGGAGGTGCTGGAGACGGGGTTCTCGCGCTTTGAAGGCTCCCGCACCGGTCCACTGCACCGTTGGGGCGTGGGGGCGTACCTCGACGGGTTGTTTACACAAAGCAACCTGGGCGTGGTGACGCGGATGTCGATCTGGCTGATGCCGGCTCCCGAATACTTTCAGGCATATTTCTTCAGTTGCGATTCCGCCGAAGGGCTGGCGCCGATCGTGGAAGCGCTACGCCCGCTGCGACTCAGCGGGACGCTGCGCAGTACCGTGCACATCGCCAACGACTACAAGGTACTGTCGGGATTGCAGCAGTATCCGTGGGAGGAAGCCGAGGGCCGGACTCCGTTACCCGAGGAAGTCATGAAGCGGCTGCGCAAGCAACTGCATTTCGGCGCCTGGAACGCCTCCGGCGGTCTTTACGGTACGCGGGCGCAGGTCGCCGAAGCCAGGCGCTTGTTGCGCCGGGCGCTTTCCGGAAAAGTCAATAAGCTGCAGTTTCTGGACCAACGGAAACTGCGCATGGCGGGCCGGTTCTCAGGCCTGTACCGGATGCTGACCGGCTGGGACCTGAGTCGCGCACTGGAACTGGTACGGCCGCTTTTCGGCCTGTTGCAGGGCGTCCCCACCGATCAGCCACTGGCCAGCACGTACTGGCGTAAACGTTTCCCGCCACCGGCGGCGATGGATCCCGACCAGGATGGCTGCGGACTGCTGTGGTGCAGCCCGGTTACGCCGGCGGACGGCGCGCAGGCGGAGGAACTGGTGGCTCTGGCGGGCGAAACCTTGCTGCAGTACGGCTTCGAACCGGCCATCTCCCTGACGATGATTACGGAGCGGAGCCTGGCGTGCGTCATCTCGATCACCTACGACCGCCATGTCCCCGGTGAGGATGAGAAGGCGTCGGCGTGTCACGGCGAACTGCTGCGCCGCCTATCCGATGCCGGCTTCCATTCCTATCGCATGACGAGCCAATCGTCGGCCGGCTTGCAACCGAGCCCGGGCTATGACGGCGTGTTGCGGTCGCTCAAACGCAGCCTGGACCCAAATCAGATTCTGGCGCCGGGGCGGTATCTGCCGCCCGAGTAGCCTCTACGTTCCAGACCCCGTTGCGGCACACATCGACTCCTCACTCGCTCAGATGCCGTGGATCCGTTTCAAACCCGGCCAGCGGTCGAAATCGGCGTCGAAGCTCAGGATCGAGTGAATCCCCTGGTGTTCCATGACGGCGATGTGGACCGCGTCCCGGGCGGAAAAAGAGGCTCGATTCTGTGCGATCTCAGCGGCCCGCAGCACGTCGGCCTTCTCCACCGCGAAGACGTCGTCGACCATATCCAAGAGCACCTGAAACGCCCGCCCGATGGTATTTCGCCGGTCGATGGAGATGTAGCGGTGGAGGATTTCCTGTAGCACCTCGGCATCCGTGACCAAGTGCTGTCCTTCGGCAATCAGACGTTCGGCCAGGATCTGAGACTCCGTCCTGTACGGATGTTCGCCCCCAACCAGGTACATCGGAATATTGGAGTCTACGAAGATCAAGACAAATAGCCCTGCTCGATCTCGCGAAGCATCTGGTCGATATCAACCGCAGGCGGGGGATCAGGGTTCTCCACGGCGCGTCGTATGGCTCTTAGCTTGGCTTCGGGATCTTTCACCGACTTGTGGGTGCGCGCGTCGCGCAGCGTTCGCCGAACCCACTCCCCAACGGTCAAGTGCTCACGCTGCGCCAGAAGCTGGATGTCCGACATCTCCTCATCGGCCAGTAAGACCTGGAGTCGCTTGCTCATAATATGAGGATAACGTACTACCGCAAGTCGGTGACCTCCAGCGTCACATTCAGGACGTTGTTGGGGCCGACTTCGATCTTATTCGCCTCCGCGAACGCTCGATCCGCTGCCGCCTCGTTCCACGTCGCCGGGTCGAGAGAGCGTACCGCGATCAGGTGGTAGTCGCCGGGGACGAGTCCGCCGATGCGGAATTGGCCCGCCTCATCGCCCCTTGCGCCGACCGTTCCCGATGGACTCATGGGGTTCTGCGGGGGCCACCTCTTCGCAATCACAACAGGCCGGCTGACAGGCTTATCGCCGCTCATCACGGCGCCAAGTATCGTGCCGGGCTTATCGTCGATCACGATGGTCAGCTTGTGGGCCATGGCTCCGCCCTGGAGCGTTACGATGTCCCCAACTACCGCCGCGCCATTGTAGCGAATCTCTTTTACGTAATTACCTGGGCCAAGCCCGGATATGAACACCATCTGTTCCACCAGCCGCACTCCCTCAATCCGGAACTTTCCATCGGGCGTGGGCGGGGCCGGGAGCGCCGAGACCAAATGGTCCACCGCACGTAGACCAATCGTAGTCTTAGTCAGATCCGGCAGCTTCGTACCATCCTCGGCCAGGAAGACGCCATCTATGGCGACTCCCGGCATGAGTGGGGCGGTGATCTCGATATTCTCGTCGACGATGGAGAACGGAACGGAAGCCGTGCCGCGATTCTCAAGCGCGTGGCCGGCGACAGAGAGGATCAAACGGTACGACCCTGGAGAGAATCCGGTTACGAATATCTCCTTGCCACAGGGCGCTGAAGCCAGAGGATGAATGGTAGCCCCACCGCGGCCAGTTTGTATGGATTCAGTTACTTGCATCGTGTCCCCGGCCTGGCAGTTCGATACTGGAATGCGGACGTGCACCCGATAGTACGGGACCTTGCGCACCGGCAGCTTGCCGATATGAACCGTCGCGCCCGAGCCTACCATTACCGGCAAGGCGGCATCCGCGCCATGACCGCCCGGCCAGTAAGTATGCTCGTAGTCCCGCTCCGTCGCCGCATCTTCACCGGGCAGACGCGTCAGGACCCGCTTCTCCTGCTCGCCCTGCGCCTTGATTTCCACGGCATACTCGCCCGGCGCAAGGCCGGTGGCGGCGAACTGGCCGTCGCCATCGGTAATCGCGGCGGTGCCGCCGAGTTCAAACCCGCCCATCCTCGCATTCACGCGCACCGCCCTCAGGTGCAGCGTGGCAATGGGCTTGCCCGTTTCCTCCTCCACCACCAGGCCCGTGATCCGGCCAGGTTGCACCAGGTACATCTTCACCTCGGCCATCGGATTCTCGGCGGTGAGCGTCACCTCGCGATAGTTGGGCCCGCCCGCGGCCGGCGCGGAATATCCCGGCTTCTTGGCCTCTACGCGGTAAGGCCCCGGCTTGTCCAGTGGCAA